>JAIXXG010000020.1 GCA_027490915.1 Microbacteriaceae bacterium | reverse complement strand
GCCGCATTCCAGACGATGCAGGCGGGCATTCCGGATGCCCAGCGCCTGAATGTCGGAATCATCTACTCGTTCGCCGCCAACGAGGCCGAGGTCGATGGCTTTCTCGACGAAGAGGGATTCGATGCGGCCGGCCTCGACCTGCCCTCGCGGGAGTTTCTCGACGCCGCGATCGCCGACTACAACCGCCTGTTCGGTACCCAGTGGGATACCTCGTCGAACGGCTTCGCCGGCTACTACACCGACCTGTCGAAGCGTCTGAAGAACCGCGAGATCGACCTCGTCATCGTCGTCAACATGTTCCTCACCGGGTTCGACGCCACGACCCTCAACACGTTGTGGGTCGACAAGAACCTGCGGTCGCACGGGCTGATTCAGGCCTACTCGCGCACCAACCGCATCCTCAATTCGGTGAAGACGTACGGCAACATCGTCAGCTTCCGCGACCTCGAGAAGCAGACCAACGACGCGATCGCGCTGTTCGGCAACAAGAACGCGCGCGGAGTCGTGCTGCTGAAGCCGTACGGCGAGTACTACGCGGAGTACTCGGCGCTCGTCACCGACCTGCTCGAGCGGTTCCCGGTCGAGGTGCCGATCGTGGGGGAGGAGGCGCAGCGCGAGTTCGTGGCGCTGCTCGGGTCGATCCTGCGGCTCGAGAACATCTTGACCTCCTTCGACGACTTCGAGTCCGACGAGCTGCTGACCGCGCGGCAGAAGCAGGACTACCGCTCGATCTACCTCGACATCTACGCGTCGACCCGCCGCCCGACCGACGAGAAGGAGGTCATCAACGACGACCTCACCTTCGAGATCGAGCTGATCAAGCAGGTCGAGATCACCGTCGACTACATCCTGCTGCTGGTGCAGAAGTACCGCGACGAGCGCGGAGACGGCGACGACACCGAGGTGCGCGCCCAGATCAGCCGCGCGATCGACGCGTCGCCCAGCCTGCGCAACAAGAAAGAGCTCATCGAGGCATTCGTCGACCGCGTCTCGGCCACCGGGGCCGTCGACGAAGAGTGGACCGCCTACGTCGCCGCCCGCCGGGATACGGAGCTCACGCAACTCATCGCCGACGAGTCTCTGCACCCCGACGCCACCCGCGAGTTCATCGACCGCGCGTTCCGCGATGGCGCGCTGCAGACCTCCGGTGTGGCGATCACCCGCGTGCTGCCGCCCGCCTCGCGCTTCGCGCCGGACGGCGCGCACGCAGCCAAGAAGCAGCGCGTGCTCGAGCGGCTCGGGGAGTTCTTCGAGCGGTACTTCGGGTTGGGTTAGCTGAGTCCTTGTCGGGTTGACTGTTCACCCGGGTGCCGACAAATGTCGGTTCGGTGGCGCAAGCTCGGTGCCATGGTCGAAACGTGGAGTCTTCTTGTAACCACGGCAACGCTGGCGGCGTCAGTGATCGGGTACGTGGTTCTGCGAGTCATCGAGTTTCGCCGCGACCGAGACGCGGCTCAGCGCGCCGCTGTGTCCCGCGTCCTTGACACGGTTGAGCGTGCTTCTCGTTCCTTGGCGTCGTCGTCAATCAGCGGCATCTGGACGAATCATGTGTTCGAGCTGACTCAGGTGCTGCCCCGTCTATTGCTGGAGTTGCATCCGAGAGACCAGTCGATCGCCGTTTGGGTTTACCGCGAGATTCAGAAGCTGGTTGTGGCACAGGGTCGCCGTGATTCCGCGCGCATCATCCACGGCATCGGCTACACGCTGACGGAGTGGAAGAACGGCCGCAAGTCGCGCGCGTGGTTCGTGAAGGACCTCGCCGAGAACCCACCCGGCCAGAACTTTGCCGTCCCGAGGTCTGCTCGCATTAAGCTCAACGCTCGCCCACTCCTCACCCTCTTTACCCTCCCCGTATTCATGGGATTCGCGCTTGGAATTGGATATCGCGCGTCTGTCTTCGTAACCAGTCCTCGATAGGAAACGTAGGGATGCCTCACTAAGGTGAACACATGACAAGTGTCGACTCGACGGAGCCGAAGGCGTGGCTCGTCCGCGGCTCGAAGAATGCCGCGTTCGATCAATGGATGCTCGACGAGGGCTTGACCGGTATCGACTTCTGGGAAGTCCCCGACCTGTCAGGCATTGGCGACCTTCCCGCGATGCGCGATGTAGTCCGGTCAGCGATGCCGACCCTCAAGGTCGGGGCGATCGGCAACTATGCGGCTCAGCTCTTCGCTTTCTCCTCGCGAATTGCTGTGGGCGACCTGGTCATCCTCCCGGTGAGGCACACCGCCAAGCTTGCTTTCGGCGTCGTCACGGGCGGGTACGAGTACCGCGAAGGCAAGGGAACGCTCAACCACGTTCGAGCGATCGAGTGGCGCCGCACAGACGTAGCTCGTACTGCAATCAATCAAGACCTGCTGTATTCGCTGGGTGCGTTTAGCACCGTCGTTCAGATCTCGCGCAACGACGCAGCATGGCGGCTCTGGCAGGTGGCGAAGGGGGCCGAAACCGATCCCGGCGCGCGCGGCGGCGAGACTCCGGCGCTTCCGACAACTGACCTGGATGCTGTGGACTCCGACGAAGCGATCGCCGAAGAAGGATTCGACATTCTCCGGTACTCGAAAGACCGCGTGCTGGGGCGCTTGCGCGAGCGTTTCGCGGGTCATCGGCTTTCCGACCTCGTCGCGGCGATTCTTGAGGCCGAAGGGATGACCTGCAAGGTCTCGCCTCCCGGCGCGGACGGTGGAATCGACATCATCGCCGGTTCTGGTGTACTGGGAATCTCAGCCCCGACGATCATCGTGCAGGTCAAGTCACAGCCCTCGCCAGTCGGTTCTGAGGTTCTGGACCAGCTCGGTGGCGTCGTCGGACAGCATCAGGCCGACCACGGACTTCTCGTCGCAATGGGTGGCCTCACGAAGCCGGCGAGAGACAAGGTCGCCATGCAGCGGCTTCGGGTCGCGGTCTGGGACGAAGAGGAAGTTCTCAACCGGATCTACAAGCATTACGCGGCGTTGCCCGCCGAGTTCAAGGAAGACATTCCCTTGACCTTCGCGTGGGTGATCGACGAGACGGGAACCCGCTGATCTCCTCCGTGGCTGAAGCGTGTTCGAGGCTGCTTGAACCCGCAGCCTTCGCAACGCGGGCGGAGGCGTGCGGGAGACCGTCTGTTGTGCCCAAGAGCTCCGGGGTCTATGCGTGGTACTTCCGCGGGGGCCCACCCGGTGTTCCAACGGCGGGGGCGCATTGCGTCGACGGTTGGTACCTGCTGTATGTCGGAATCTCGCCGAGGAGGCCTCGTTCACGAGACGGGGCACCGAGCAGGGGAACCCTCCGGGCGAGAATTCGGAACCACTACACGGGTGATGCGTCTCGATCGACCTTGCGTCTGTCCCTTGGCGCGCTCCTGCGCGAGGAGTTGGGACTCTCCCTTCAAGACCCCTTGGGTCGCGGGAGGCTCACCTTCGGAGAAGGGGAGAGCCGCCTATCCGAGTGGATGAGCCTGCACACCAAAGTTTGTTGGGTTGAGCATCCGGAGCCGTGGCATGTCGAGCATGCCCTTCTCGAAACTGTTCCTCTCGCTCTCAACCTGGATGGGAACACCGCGAGCAACTTCTTCGGAACACTGAAGGCAGCTCGCGAGGCGCTCAAGCGAGCGTGATGGCTGGAAGCGCAGTCTGTCGGGCCGCACGTCAAGCCGGTTGCGCGATGCGCCTGTTGATGTCAGCCCGACTTGCTAGCTTGGAACGGTGACGTCCTCCTGCGAGCCAACCCCGCCCACCGGGCGGGTGTTGTCTCGGAAGGAATCGCGATGGAACACGATCTGACGTGGCCGCTGTATCGCCCGCTACCGAAGGAATTCATCTTCTTCGACGTGGCGGAGGTCGTTGAGTTCTTGCAGGAGTGTCCGCCTGACGCGCCGATCTGGCTCGTCAACTATCGGCAGGTGAGAAACATCACCCAACGCCCGATGGATGGCATGGGCGGCGGGCTCGGGCCTGACGGCGTTCTTCTCTGGTAGTTGGTCGGATGGGGTGGGGTGGGCCGCGCTACTCGCGACCCGCCTCACTCCACGGCCTGAGTTCGGGAGGCGCGGGCCAGGGCAGGCGGCGCTCGAGCATCCCGGAGCCGACGGCGGATGCGGCGCCCCAGTCGTCGTCGACCACGGTGATGCCGACGGGGCTCAGCTGGCTGATGCGCACGCGCTGCTGGCGGCCGTCGTCGAGCGTGAGGCTCCACGGTTCGGCCAGCCAGTGCAGGCCGTGGGCCTCGAGCGCGGCTTCGGCATCGAGCCATTCGCTGTCGGTGGCGACCGTGCGGCCGAGCACGTCGATGGCGCGGTAGCGGTCGCCGTCGGCGGTGATCCAGCCGAGGCGTTCGCCGTCGTCGCGGCGGTGCTCGATCCAGTCGTCGGAAAGGCCGCTGCGCATGCGGCGAGGCTAGCAAGGCCGGTGGGCCGTGTGACGCGGGCACCTTCTACACTCGTGTTTCGTGAACGCTCTGCAACTGGATTGGGCTACCGATCTGGCGATTCTCGAGCTCAGCGGCTCTACGGTCGAGCGGCACGACGACCACATTGTGGTGCGCACGCCCGACAACCCCGACTACCACTGGGGCAACTGCCTGCTGGTGACCGACGCAGCAACCACGAGCGACGCCGCCCGGTGGATCGCCCGGTTCGCCGAAGCGGTGCCGCACGCCGACTGGGTGGCGATCGGCCTGCCGTCGATGCCGGCCGATCAGGCGGCCTGGGCGGATGCGGGGCTCACGCTCGAGCAGCTCGACGTGCTGGCGACGTGGGTGCAGCCTCGCACGGCTCCACTGGCTGAGGGCTACACGGTGCGCGCTCTCGTGGGCGACGACTGGCACCAGCTCGAGCAGCGCAGCATCGCGGCGAACCGTGCGTCGGGTGAGCACGACCCGGCGGTGCATGAGCGGTTCGTGCGTGAGTCGAATGCGGTGCGACAGCAGCTGTGCGAGCGCGGCGATGCGGCGTGGTTCGGAGCCTTCTCGGGCGACGAGCTGGTCGCCGATCTGGGAATTGTGCGCTGCGGCTCGATCGGGCGCTACCAGGATGTGGAGACGGTAGCCGCGCATCGCCGCCGCGGTTTGGCCTCTCACCTGCTCGGGGTGGCGGCGGAGTGGTCAGCCCTGCGCGGCTGCGACTCGTGGGTGATCGTCACCGAGTCGACGAACGACGCGGGCCGGGTCTACCGCCGCGCGGGGTTCGCTCTCGAGGCTGCCTCCGTGAACGCGTATCGCCCGCCCGCGAAGGCGACGACCTGAACCGAGGGAGCCTTTGTGACCCACGACCCCACCGACGACTGGACGCCCGTCGGCATCGTCTTCGACGGCGACCCGATCGAGGTCGATGGCATCAATCCGTGGCACTACTCCTGGCGCTCGACGGGGGAGCGTACGCAGGTGCGGCACCCGGCCTACCCGACGCAGGTGCACGAGGTCGACGTGCACGAGGTGACGGTCGACGCCCGCACGATCCGGTTCGCGGCCGGCGAGCTGTCGAACACCGTGTGGGGCTTCTACCGCGAGTGGCGCTGACCCGCGCTGCGCTGACGTGCGCCCGGCGCTGCGCTGACGTGCGCCCGGCGCACTGACGCAAAGCGCAAACGGCGCCTGTCGGGGCAGAAGCCGCGTCGAGCCCCTCTTCTAACGTTGGTAGATATGAGAACCCGTTTCATTACTTCTGGCGTGGCCGCAACGGCCACTCTGCTCATCGCCGCCTCGGCGATGTCGCCTGCCCTCGCATCCACTGTCGACCCGGCCGAGCCGTCGACCGTCGTCGAGAATCCCGCTGCGGAGCCGTCGACCGAGACCACCGCGCCCGAGCCCGCTGCCCCCGCAGCTCCCGCCGACGAGCGCGAGCCGGGCACGAGCTCGAGCGACGCCGTCGCGCCGACGGCGAGTGTCGATGACGGCGGTCTCCGCCTCATGCACGCCTTCACCGGCAATCTCAACTGGTCGGTCGATGGCCTCGGCATCAACCCGCCGGCGCAGACCGGCACGCTCACGGTCGAGAAGCCCGCGGGTTCGGCCGTGATCCGCGCCTATCTGATGCTCGCGTCGTTCGCCGAGGTCGAGGTCGCCGGCCTGAGCGACGTGCGCCTGAACGGTGCGGCGCCGTCGTTCACCGAGGTCGCCACCGATACCGCGTACGGGTTCCGCAACTTCATGGCCGATGTCACCTCGATCGTGCGCCCGACCATCGACGGCGCGAACGCCGGCAGCATCTCCATCGCGATCAACGAGGGTGCCAATGCCCCGCGCATCGAGGGTTCGGCCCTGCTCGTCGTCTTCGACGACCCGGCCGTGAGCATCTCGTCGATCGCCCTCTACTTCGGCACCAGCCAGACCTCGGGCGACAACTTCTCGCTCGCGTTCGACACGCTGTCGGAGCCGCAGACCCAAGACCTGCGCATGTCGATCGGCTCGGCCTACAGCTACGGGGCCGAGCAGAACACCGCTGTCTCGGTCAACAGCCAGCCGCTCTCCGACGTGGCCGGCCACTTCGACGACTGCGATGCCTTCGTGGCGGGCGACGAGGACGACGCCAACTGGCTCTGCAACGACGGCGCCCTCCTCACCGTGGGCGGTGTCGGCGACTCGCTGACCAACCCGGTCGTGGGCCAGCCGTGGACCACGGTCTCCGACGACGAGCTCTACAGCCTCTCGCCGTTCGTGGAGGTGGGCGACACCCAGATCGAGGTGCAGACCCTCAACGAGTCCGGTGACGACAACGTGTTCATGGCCGCGTTCTACCTCGACGAGATCGAGCTCGAGGGCGCCGAGCGTGTGAGCGCCGAGCTGGCCGAAACCGGTGCATCGGAGACCGCTGGTCTGCTGGGTGCCGGCGTGCTCGCGCTGCTCGTCGGAGCCGCCGCGCTCCTCGTGTCGCGCCGCCGCGCCGCGACCGCGCGAGCGTAGGCTCTCGACAACCCAGAAGCGACGACCCCGCTGTGCCCGTCCGGGCCGGCGGGGTCGTCGCTGTCTCCGGCGCCGTCACGCGCACGGGCACTGGCGGCGGGATGCTCAGCGCGAGCTGTTCGCCGTGCGCCCCCGCACGATGCCGATGAACTCGTCGACCAGCGGATGCGCGCCCACGATCGGCCACACGAGCGACACGCGCGTCTCGACCCCGTCGCTGAGCGGGCGTGCGACGACGTCTTTGCGCGAGTGGGCGCGGGCGACCGACTGCGGCATGATGGCGACGCCGACGTTCGCGGCGACCAGTTCGATCGCGTCGAGGCCGCTGCCGCCGAGCAGGTCGACCTCGAGCACGGCGAGGTCGTCGAGGCTCGCCAGGTCGGCGAGGGTGAGGCTGTCGAGGCTCGCCGGCAGCGAGCCTTTGGGCGCCACGACGACGGGCGCTTCGCGGTAGAGCTCGATGGCGTGCCGGTCGTCGTCGGGGGAGGTGTCGCGCACGAGCGCCATGTGCGCGGTGCCGTCGGCGAGGGCGGTGAGCGCCGCATCCTGCAGCATCGGGGTCAGCTCGAGGCGACCGCGGGGGCGGCGCTCGCGCCAGATGCGCTCCCATTTGCCGGGGGTGACGCCGGGCACGAAGGCGACGACGAGGGCCGGGGGCCGCGCCTCGGGCTGCGGGCGTTTCGGCGTCGCGGGCATGCGCTCAGGCTACCGGCGCGCCGGGGAGCTGCCGCCCTCCCGTACGCTCGACTTCATGACCGACAGCATGAGCGCGAGCGCGAGCGAGCCCACCGAGCCCCCGCGTGAAGACCGCCGCCAGCAGCCGAAGCCGAAGAAAGAGCAGCTGCTGAGCCCGGCGACGGCGGCGAAGAAGCTCGAGCTGTACCTTCCGGCCACGCCGCCCGAGTTTCAGCAGACCCCGATCTCGCGCACGGCCCTGGCCGAGCTGCAGGCCAATCCGCCCGCGTGGCTGGTCACGCTGCGGCGCGAGGGTCCGCATCCGCGCAGTGTCGTCTCGGCCCGTCTGGGCGTCTCGAACTCGGCGCTCGCCCGCGGTGGCGTGAGCGACGTCATGACGACGGCCGAGATCACGGCCCTGCTCGCCGAGATGCCCGAGTGGCTGGTCGATGAACGCGAGAAGCGCGCGCCCGCCTCGGGCCGCGCGCCCGGAACCGCGGTGGGCGAGCGGCCGACGCGCAGCGCCGGTGCCAGCGATCGCGAGAGCGGCGGCGGCGGCCTCTAACCGCGACGGCTTGAGAACATTTTCTGAACAACTTGTGCGACAGTTGGCGGGGCGCCTCTGAGCTGCGCCCCGCACGAGCACAGGAGGTCTCGGATGCCCGCGGAAGGGAAGATCGACCCGCGAGTAGTCCGCACGCGCAACGACGTCGGTGCCGTAGCTCTGCGGCTGCTGATCGACGAGGGCTGGGAAGCGGTGACCCCCGGACGGGTCGCCGCCGAAGCCGGCTACGCCCGGGCGACCATCTACGCGCACTGGCCCACACGCGCCGACCTTGTTGCCGAGGCCTTCGCCCGCTACGGCGAGATGCCGCACCACGAGCCGACGGGCGACGTCGCACGCGATGTTCGCGGTGAGCTCGACAGCTTCGTGCGCTCCATGGTCGAGCGGCGGCTCGACCGTGCCCTCGCGATGCTCGCCGAGCGCGCGCAGGTTACCCCCGAGATGGTGCCGGTGCGCGACGCCTTCGTGGCCGTCGGCGAGCGGCCCCTGCGCAGGACGCTGGCCGAGCTTCCCGATACCGACCGCGAAGCGGCGGTCGCGATGCTGTGCGGGCTCGTGACGCACTCAGTGCTCATGCAGGGCGCCCCGCCGACCCCTGCGGTGCTGAGCGCCGCGATCCACATCGTGCTGGCCGGTCTCGATGCCCGCGCTCGCTGACGACCGGTTCGCGCACATCGAGGTGGCGTCGGCCTCCGAGCTGCACGCGTGGCTTGCCGCGCACCACACGCAAGACGAGGCCGTGTGGCTCGTCACCTTCAAGAAGGTCGTGCCCGCGAAGTACATCGCGATGGCCGAGGTGCTCGATGCGCTCGTCGCGTTCGGCTGGATCGACGGCATTCGACGGGCGGTGGATGCGGAGCGTACGAAGCAGCTGATCAGCCCGCGACGCACCCAGCCGTGGGCCGCGACCTACAAGGTGCGCGCCGAGCGGCTGATCGCCGAGGGCGCGATGCATCCGGCGGGCTTGGCGACCGTGCTCCGCGCGAAGCAGACGGGGGCGTGGGATGCGATGAACGAGGTCGATGCGCTCGTCGTGCCCGACGATCTGCGCGAGGCGCTGGCCGCGAGCCCGCCGGCCTTGGCGGAGTTCGACGCGTTCCCGCCTTCGGTGAGGCGGAACATCCTGCGTTGGATCGCCAGTGCGAAGACCCCGCCGACGCGCGCCAAGCGCATCGCCCTGACGGTCGCCGAGGCGCGTGAGGGCCGTCGCGTCGCCAGCAACGGCTGAGGGCTGCGATCGCGCTCAGTGCCGGCGCGCGAGGGCGGGCCCGACGTGCTCGTCGATCCAGTCGATGAGCGGACGCACCTGCCGCCACGTGTCGACGATCGCGTCGACCGGGGCATCGACAGCGAAGCGGCGCACCGCGGCGTAGTGCTGCAGCCGCAGCAGCGGCAGGGCCGGGTGCTGCGGGTCGACGCCGCGCGGCGCCGTCTTGAGTGACGGCCCGGCGAGCGCGAAACCGGTCTCGGTGAGCTCGTCGATGATGGTCTGCAGTCGGGCTGCGAGGTCGGGCCGCTCGGCGATGGCGGTGCGCGCGCGCTCGAGCTGGTCGCGAGAGGGGTCGTAGAGCCCGCCGCCCACTTCGAGCCGCTCGGCACTGAGGTTGACGTACACGCCTCCCACCGCGCCGGCCATCATGCTCGCGTCGGTGCGGTACGGGTCTTTGTTGGCGCTGAAGCGCACGTCGCGGTTCGGGCGCATGACCTTGCCCGGCCCGAACTCGGACTCGGCCGCGCCGAGCAGCGTCTCGAGCGGCTGCCGGATGAGCCGGGTGTAGTCGTCGCGGTGCGCCTCGAAGAAGGCCTTCGAGTTGTCGGCGGCGAGGGCGGTGAGGTACGCCGCAGCGTCGAGGCTGAAGGCGGAGGGGGAGGTCGTCGGCACGGCCATGGCGTCGTGTCCTTTCATTTTTCAGGCGAGAACATTACTAATGAACAAACTGTTCAGAAAATAGGATGCGCGGATGAGAGGTCGCTGAGAGGCGCTGGCGCTCTGCGACGACGCGGCGCCGATCGGTCGCCTAGCGCCGCCCCCACACCCCGAGCAGCCCCGGCAGCACGGCGACGAGCCCGAGCAGCCCGAACACGACGCTCGCGGCCAGGGCGTCGCTCGCGGCGATGCCCGCGACGGGCAGCAGGGCGGCGGCCGCGCCCTCGCGCAACCCCCAGCCGCTGATCGTGATCGGCACGAGCATGGTCAACAGCACGAGCGGAACGAGCGCGACGATGGCCGCGAACGGCAGCGCGACCCCCACGCTGAGCGCGCTGAACGCGAAGGCGGCCAGGATGCTCGCCGTCGTCCCCGCCGACAGCGCCAGCTGAGCGCCGACGACCCGGCGGCCGACGAGCGCAACCGCCGAGGTGCGCCCGAGCTCGGCGGCGCGGGTGCCGGCGCGACCCGGCAGCAGCCGCGCGCCGAAGGCGCCCGCCACGACGAGGCCGATGAGCGCGGCACCGCCGAGCGCGATCGTCGCGGCGAGCCCGACGACGGCGGCCGGCAGCTCGAGGCCGCCGGGCACGACCGCGACCGCCGCCACGGCGATCGCCATCGTGGCGAGCAGGGCCACCTGCCCGGCGAACCGCTCGACGACGACGGCCTGTGCGGCCACGGCGAGCCCGGCCGGCCCCCGACTGCGCACCGCGCGGCCCGCGTCGCCGACGACCCCGCCCGGCACGGTCGAGTTGACCAGCTGCGCCAGGTAGTACTCGCGCACGGCGAGCCGGCGGGTCAGCGGCAGCCCGAGAGCCCTGGCCGTGATGCGCCAGCGCTCGGCGGCGAGCAGCGTGTGCAGGGTGAGGGCGAGCACGGCCGCGAGCATCCATGCCGGGTTCGCCGTCGCGAGGGCCGCGAGGGCCGCGCCGCCGTCGGCGACCTGCCAGAGCAGCGCCAGCAGCGCGACCGTCACGATCGACTGGATGCTCAGCAGCAGCCAGCGCCGCCCGGGCCGCGCCCGCTCGGGCTGCCCCCGCTCTCGCTCCGTCACCCGCGCTCGGCGGCAGGCCGCCGCCGCCACAGGTACACGATGTCGCGCCCGAACGACCAGCCGAGCGCGCCGAGCACGCCGACCGTCAGCGCGATCGCGAGCGGGTGGGGCAGGCCCGGCAGCTGCAGCACGATGAGCGTAATCATCTGCACCACGGCGACGACCTTGCCGCTGTATCTCGAGGGCAGCGGGCCGTACAACCACGGCCAGATCGCGCCCGCGACCCCGAAGAGGTAGCGCGGCAGGCCGAGCAGCAGCACGATCCACGGCGCACCGCCGACCGCGACGGCGAGGGCGGCGAGCACGAGGGCGAAGACCGAGTCGACCTCCATGTCGAAGCGCCCGCCGATCGGGGTCGCGAGGCCCTGGCGGCGGGCGAGGTACCCGTCGACGCCGTCGAGGCTCAGCGAGACGGTGGCGACGATGATGATCGCGAGCGACGCGGGCGTCGGGCCCGACGGGGGAGCGCCGGTCAGCAGCGCCCCGAACAGCGGGATGCTCAGGGCCGACACGAGCGACAGCCGCAGCAGTGTCACCGCATTGGCCCCGCCGAGCCGCGCGTGTCCGTGGTGGCGGTGCAACTGGCGGGTGGCGACGCTCGCACCGACGACGAACACGCCCGCCCCGGCCGCGAGGGCGAAGGGGCCGGCCGCGGCGAAGGCGAGCATCCCGAGACCGATCACGATCGCGAGGCCGCCCACCGCGAGCGCGGCGAACCGCGCGGCCACCCCGCGCGCGGCCGACGGCCCGGGCGCGGCGACGGGCACGGCGGTCATGGCTCGACGCTACCGGCGCTCAGTCGAACAGGCGGCGATACGCGCCGTAGCCCTCAGCCTCGAGCTGGTCGACCGGCACGAAGCGCAGCGCGGCCGAGTTCATGCAGTACCGCAGGCCGCCACGGTCGCGCGGGCCGTCGTCGAAGACGTGCCCGAGGTGGCTGTTCGCGCCGGTCGAGCGCACCTCGACGCGCGTCATGAACAGCGAGCGGTCGACGTGGGTCGAGACCGCATCGGAGTCGATCGGCTGGGTGAAGCTCGGCCACCCGGTTCCGCTGTCGAACTTGTCGCGCGACGAGAACAGGGGCTGCCCCGAGACCACGTCGACGTAGATGCCGGGCTCGTGGTGGTTCCAGTACTCGTTGCGGAAGGCCGGCTCGGTGCCGTCCTGCTGCGTGACGCGGTACTGCATCGGGCTCAGCCTGCTCAGGGCATCGGCGGTGGCGCGGTAGTCGGTGCTCACGACTCCTCCTCGGTGATCTCGAGACGGCGAGAGGGCGAGTGCACCACGCGGAGGTGCGAGAACCGTCGCTCTGCGCTGACAGCCGGCTGAGAGACCGCCGGCCTCGCATTCGGAGCTCTCGACCCTCGTTCCGCGCCATCGCTATCGTCTCGGTGTGCGACGTTTTCTCGGGCCGTTGATCGTCATCGCCATTCTCGGCGGCATCTTCGCCCTGGTGGCCAACGACCTCCTCTCCGGCGGCTTCGCCGAGGAGTTCGATGAGCTCACCGACCGGACGACCGACGAGGTGCTCACGCGGCTAGACGAGGACGAGGGCTTCACAGACGTGCAGGTCTTCGATGTGCAGGCGGACGGTTCGCTCGACCCCGCCGCGACCGGCCGCGCTGCCGAGGTCTGGGAACTGTGGCTCGACCTCGCTGGCGCGCCGGATGTCGCCGCCACGATCACGCAGTACCGGGTGGGAGAGGCTCCCGCATCGAGCGCGCTCGCCTACGTATACCAAGACCGCGGCATCCGCCAGTTCACCCTGGCCGTCAACCTGGCGGCGACGGACGAGGACGACCTCCTGCTGTCGACGCTCGTTCATGAGTGGTCGCACGTCGTCTCGCTCGGAGTCGACCAGTTCGAGCCGGGCAGCCTGGAGGGCGATGTGGCGGGGTGCGCGACCATCGCCCTGGTGCAGGGCTGCCTGGCGGAGCAGTCGTACCTGTGGCAGTTCTACGCGGAGTTCTGGGCGGCGTACCGCAAGCATCCGGATGTCGAGAACCGCAGTCCGGTGACGGCGGAGGCGTTCTACGCCGAGAACGCCGACGATTTCGTCTCGGCCTACGCGGCGACCAACCTCAGCGAGGACTTCGCCGAGAGCTTCACGGCGTTCGTCGCTTCGGCAGAGGGCGACACCCTCGACGGCCTCGGAGACGTGGCCGCGGCCAAGGTCACCTTCTTCGATCGCTTTCCGGAACTGGTTGCGCTTCGCGATCAGATGCGGGCGGTTGCGCAGGCGCAGGCGGGGGTTCGCTGAGCGACCGGTCGGGGAGGGTCACGAGCCAGCAGCCGATGAGGATCAGGATGAACCCGAGGCCGGTGAAGACGGTGACCGCCTCCCCGAGCACGAGCGCCCCGGCGACGACGGCGACGGCGGGGTTGACGTAGGTGATGGCCGTCATGCGCACCGGGCCGATCTCGGCGATGAGCGCGAACATCAGCAGGAACGCGACGGCGCTGCACACCACCGCGAGCACGAGAACGGCGACGATCACCTCGACCGACGGCACCGCGGTCGGCCAGCGGCCGGTGATGCCGACGATCGGCACGTAGATGATCGCCGAGGCGGCGAGCGCGAGCGCCATGACGCCGATGCCGGGCAGGTCGCTCATGTACTTGGCGAGGATCGCCGGGCCGACCGCGTAGCCGACGACCGCGACGCTCAGCAGCGCGACCGCCCCGAGGTCGCCGCCGCCGAGGTCGAGGCCGACGACCGCGGCCACGCCCGCAGTGCCGGTGATGAGCCCGAGCACCGTCAGCACGGTCACCCGATGGCGGCGCCCGAACAGGAACGCGACGCCGATCGCGACAAGCGGGATGCTCGCCAGCAGCAGCCCCGTCGTCGAGCTCGGCAGCGTCACCTCGGCGGCGTTGAGCGCGTACCAGGGCAGCACGATCTCGGCCACCGCGAACGCGAGCAGCACCCTCCACCGCCGCAGCACGGGCAGCAGCGCCCGGCGCCGCGCGGCGATCGGCAGCAGCAGGGCCGCCGCGAGCGCGCACCGCGCGAGCACCAGAAACTCGGGGCTCAGCTCGGCGACCGCGATCTTGATGAACAGGTACGGGATTCCCCAGATGACGCCGAGCGCGGCGAACAGGAACAGGCCACGACGGGTCACCGCATCATTCTGCCGCAGCGTCGAGGGGTCTCAGCGCACGAGCTCGATCGCCGCCGGCGAGGGGGCGGCCGTCTCGACCCAGGCGCGATCGGCTGTCAGCACGGGAAGGGCGAGGCGGCCGGCGAGCACGAGGCAGAGACGGTCGGCGAGCGACAGGGGTGAGCCGGGCATCCACAGCGCAGCGGCAGCCTCGGCATCGTCGATCTCGACGGGATGCACCTGCAGCGGATAGCTCAGCAGCAGTGCGCGGGCGACCTCCCAGGTGTCGGTGCGGTGCACCTCCTGGGCGACCTCCGACCAGTTCGCCGCGCTGATCACGACCCCCTCGATGAGCCGCGCACGCACGACCGCTGCCCCCGGCTCGCCCTGCAGGTAGGCCAGCAGCGCGGAGGAGTCGACGACGATCACGCGCGGCCGTCGGCGGAGGTGCTGTCGAGAGCGGCCTCGCGTCGCCGATCGTCGAGCAGGTCGGCCAGCAGGTCGTGGCCCGAGAGCCGCGACCGCACGATCCGCTCGACGGCGTCACGGCTGGCGAGCAGAACGCCGAGGTCGGTGTCGAGGGCGACGAGCGTCGACCCCTCCTGCCATCCGTGGCGGGCACGGATGCTCGCCGGTACGACCACGCGCCCCTTGTTTCCCACCTGAACAGCAAGCGTGTCACTCATGTCATCACGGTACCACCACCGGTCACCCGGCTCTCGGGCGAAACCCGCTAGCGTGCAGGAGTGCGCCGTCTCATCACCGTTCTCGCCATCGTCGTCGGTGCCCTGATCGTCGTCACCGGCAGCGTCGTCGCTGGGGTCACCATCGGGCAGGGCCTCTACGCCGTGGTCGCCGACGCCGATCGCGGCATCGACCTGGGGCAGGGCGGAGGGTTCGGCGGGGGATCCGCCGACGCGCCCGGAGTCGAGTCGGATGAGGACTTCGGCACTGTCGAGGTGTACGACGTCACCGAGAGCGGCGAGCTCGACCCGCCCGCGACCGGTGATGCCGCCGACGTGTGGGCCCTGTACGTCGACCTGGTGGGGGCCGACGTCGCGGGGGCGAGCATCCTGCAGTTCAAGGTCGGCGACGCGCCCGAGAGCGACACGCTCGCCTACGTCTATCAAGATCGCGACCCGCAGTACTGGACCCTCGTCGTCAACCTCGCGATCGTCGACGAGCCCGACCTTCTGGCGGCGACCCTCGTGCACGAGCACGCCCACGTGTTCTCGTACGCCGAGAGCCAGTTCGACCCCCGCCCGACGAGCTGCGACACCTTCGAGGTCGCCGAGGGCTGCGTGCTGCCCGACGCCTACCTGTGGGCGTTCTACGAGCAGTTCTGGGCCGGGTACCCCGACCACCCCGACCTCGAGAACGTCGACGGCGACATCGCCTACGAGTTCTACCTGCAGAACGAGGAGGACTTCGTCAGCGACTACGCGGCCACCAACATCGGCGAGGACTTCGCCGAGTCGTTCATGACGTACGTGCTGGAGGACGACTGGTCGCCGAGCACGCCGACGGGGGCCAAGCTGTCGTTCTTCGACGACTACCCCGAGCTCGCGGAGCTCAGAGAGCAGATGCGGGCCGCTCTCGGCGCAGAGTGAACAGGTAGGGCTCGGGCAGCCCGCGCAGATCCATCGCGCCGACCACGGTGTCGTCATCCACGGCGCGGAAGGCGTCGATGATCGGCAGCTGGTCGTAGACCATGGCCGCTGACGTGAGGCCGCGGTACGCGACCGGGCGCATCCGGGCGCGGGGTCGGCGCGTGGCGAGCAGCGGCAGCAGCATCCGGAACGCGATCGCCGTCGCGCGACCCGTGAACCGCTGGCCGTGACGAGCGGCGAGGCCGAGCGGCACCCGGCCCGGGTCGACGCTCACGAGCCGCCCGCCCGCGCCGGCGAAGACGAGGGGATGCACGCTCTCGGTGCTCTCGAACCGCTTGCCGTGCCAGCCGAGGTTCTCGAGCAGCCCGTCGAACGGGCCGCCGGTCGGGATGCCCGCTCCCCGCCAGGCGCCGACCATCGCCTCGGCCTCCACAGGCGCGAGGGTGTCGTAGAGCGCGAGCGCCTCGGCGAGCGAGCAGCCCTGCTCGAGGCGGGCGAGCTCGACGCGCGGATCGGAACGGGTCATGAGTGCTGATTCTGCACCCTGGGAATGCACTATGCGCACAGCCGGGCGAGAGGTGATTCCGGTAATCTCAGGCACCTATTGCACAGAAGGAGGCGTCGAGCCCGTCGTGGACCATAGTCCCGCTTCATCCGACTCACCCAGCCATAGTCCCGAGCGGCCGGTCGCCCGATGATCGAGCCGCTCCTCACGCTCCTGATCGGCATTGTGCTGATCCTGGCGATCATCGCCGCGAACGGCTACTTCGTGGCGCAGGAGTTCGCCTTCATGTCGGTCGACCGCACACGGCTGGCCGCTCGCGCCGCTGAGGGAGATCGCGCGGCCGCGCGCGCCCTGCGGGTCACCAAGCGCACGACATTCATGCTGTCGGGCGCGCAGCTCGGCATCACCGTCACCGGCCTGCTCGTCGGCTTCGTCGCCGAGCCGCTCGTCGGGGAGTCGCTGGGGGTGCTGCTCGGCGGCGCCGGCATCGACCCCGCCGTCTCCGTTGCGGTCGGCACCGTGCTCACCCTGCTGCTCGCGGCCATCGTGCAGATGATCGCGGGCGAGCTGTATCCGAAGAACCTCGCGATCGCCGCCCCCGAGCGGCTCTCGCGCGGCCTCGCTCGGTCGACGCTGCTCTACATGACCGTGTTCGGATGGCTCATCGCGTTCTTCGACGCCTCGGCGAACGCCTTCCTGCGCCTCCTGCGCATCGAACCCGTGCATGACCTCGACGTGAGCGCCTCGGCCGAGGATCTGCCGCACATCATCGCCGACTCCCGCGACAGCGGCGACCTGCCGCTCGAGCTCTCGCTCATGATCGATCGAATCCTCGACTTCCCGCAGCGCGACGTCGAGCACGCGATGATCCCGCGATCGCAGGTCGACTGGGTGCGTCCGACCGCGACCATCGGCGAGCTGCGGGCGCTGATGTCGCGCGCCCACACCCGCTACCCGGTCATCGATGACGACGATGCGCCGGTGGGCGTCGTGCACCTCGCCGATGTGCTGCCGCGGCTCGCCGACGGCGACGACGAGGCGGTCGCCACGGTCATGCGGCCTGCGACGGTCATCCCGACCCTGATGCTGCTGCCGGATGCCCTCACCCAGT
>JAIXXG010000025.1 GCA_027490915.1 Microbacteriaceae bacterium | reverse complement strand
AGGCTGGCGCCCGTGCCGTCGATGTCGACGTCGACGCCGGTCTGGTCTTCGATGATCTGCTCGACACCGCCCTCGACGAGGCCCTCGGTGAGCTGGTCGAGCGGGTTGGCGAAGCAGCCGGTCAGGGTGAGCGCGAGGCCCAGCCCGAGTGCGGCGACGGCGGGGACGGTGCGGCGCATGATGCCTCCTGGTGCTGTAGCTCGGTTCGGAGCGGTCGGGTCGGCGCGCGAGGCGCACCGGTGCTGTGCATCCAGTGTGCTCTCGTCGCATCCCCGATGCCATGAGTAGTCACTACTTGCGAGACACTGTCTGCATGGCAGGCGTGCTGATCGGCTTCGCGATCATCGGGGCGGTCATCGCCGTCGGCTACCTCGTCGGCCGCCTCGGTATCCTCGGGCCGCACGCCGAGTACGTTCTCGGGCGGTTCGCGTTCTTCGTGCTCTCGCCGGCCCTGCTCTTCACGGTGCTCGCCGAGGCCGACGCCCGCCAGCTGTTCTCGGCGCTGCTGCCCGTCTCGGCGATCGCGGCCCTCGCGTGCATGGCCGTCTTCGCGGTCATCGCCCGCCTGGTCTGGCGGCGCGCCGTGCCCGAGACCACCATCGGCGCGCTCGCCTCCGGCTACGCCAACGCCAACAACATCGGCCTGCCGATCGCGGCCTACGTGCTCGGGGATCCCGCCTTCGCCGCGCCGCTCATCCTGCTGCAGCTCGTCGTGTTCACGCCCATCGCCCTGACCATCCTCGATGTCTCGACGAGCGGGAAGCTCTCGGTCGGGCGCGTGCTCACCCAGCCGGTGCGCAACCCGCTCATCATCGGCTCGGCCCTGGGCCTGCTGCTCTCGGTGACGGGCATCGAGCTGCCGGCCCCGGTCATGGAGCCCTTCCACCTCATCGGCGCGGCCGCCGTTCCGACCGTGCTGCTGCTGTTCGGCATGTCGCTGCACGGGCGGCGCATCCTGCAGCCCGGGTCGGGCAGGCGCGACATCCTCGTCGCGGTCGCTCTCAAGATCGTCGCCATGCCGCTCATCGCCTGGGCGATCGGCGCGTTCGTCATCGGGCTGGAGGGCCTGCCGCTGTTCGCGGTCGTCGTGCTCGCAGCGCTGCCCACGGCGCAGAACGTCTACACCTACGCGCTGCGGTTCGAGCGCGCGATCCCCGTCGCGCGGGATGCGGTGCTCATCACCACCGTGCTGAGTGTTCCGGCGCTCATCGTGATCGCCGCGCTGCTCGCGCCGCGCTAGGCGGTGGTGCCGGGCCCGGAGCTGCTGTCGGGCTCGTCGGGCGCCTCGGGCTGCGGCTCCGCATCCAGGGCGCGCTTCGCCCGCTCGCGCTGGACGACCCGCACGACGCGCCACACGATGAGGGCCGCGACCACGACGATCGCCGCGATGAGCACGCCGCGGCTGTAGCGCGAGGCGATGTCCTCGACCACCGTCCAGTTCTCGCCGAGCACGAAGCCGAGGACGACGAAGAGGGTGTTCCACAGTCCGCTGCCGACGGTCGTCAGCAGCACGAAAAGCCAGAGCCGCATGCGGTCGACGCCCGCGGGGATCGAGATGAGGCTGCGCACGATCGGGATGAACCGGCCGATGAAGACAGCGATCGGGCCGAAGCGGTGGAACCAGGCCATGGCCGTGACGACATCGTCGGCGCTCATGAGCGGGATGCGGTCGGCCCAGCGCGCCAGCCGCTCGGCACCGACCCCCGCGCCGAGCCAGTAGAGCAGCAGAGCCCCGGCGAGCGAGCCGGCCGTCGTCGCGAGGATGACCGTGACGAGGTCGAACGATCCACGGCTCGCGGTGAAGCCGGCGAGCGGCAGGATGAGCTCGCTCGGGATCGGCGGGAACAGGCTCTCGATCGCGACGAGCAGCGCGGCGCCCCAGACGCCGAGCGTCTCCATGATGCCGATGGCCCACTGGTCGATGCTCACGGGTGTCGACCCTATCGTCGGTGCTGCGTCAGAAGATCATCGGCCGGTCGTCATCGTCGCCGTCACCGGCAAGATCGACGAGCACCGGAACGTGATCGCTTGGGGCGTCGCCTTTGCGCTGCTCGCGCTCGATGCGGGCATCCACCACCCGATCGGCGAAGCCCGGCGAGCCGAGGATGAAGTCGATGCGCATGCCCTCGTCGCGCGGGAAGCGCAGCTGCTTGTAGTCCCAGAAGGTGAAGCCGGAGGGCACGAGCGGCCGCACGACATCGCTGAGACCGGCCCGCTCGAGGGCCGCGAAGGCCTCGCGCTCGGCGGGGGAGATGTGGGTCGACTGCCCGGGCACGAAGCTCGGGTCGCCCATGTCGGCGTCGAGCGGGGCCACGTTGAAGTCGCCCATGAGCGCGAGCGCGCCGCCGGGGTTCGCGGCCATCCACTGCTCGGCGTCGTCGGCGAGCGCGCGCAGGAACCGCAGCTTGTAGTCGAGGTGGGGGTCGTCGAGGGCGCGGCCGTTCGGAACGTAGAGGCTCCACACCCGCACGTCGTCGATCGTGGCGCCGATCGCGCGCGCCTCCAGCGGAGCATCCTCGCCGGATGCGGGGTCGTGCCCCTTCGCGAAGCCCGGCTGCCCGCGGAACCCGATCTCGACATCGGTCATGGGCAGGCGGCTGGCGATCGCGACCCCGTTCCACTGGTTGAGGCCGTGCAGCACGACCTCGTACCCGGCCTCCTCGAACGGTTCGAGGGGGAACTGCGCGGGCGTGCACTTGATCTCCTGCATCGCGAGCACGTCGACGTCGGCGTTCACGAGCCAGTCGACGACCCGGCCGTGGCGGGTGCGGATGGAGTTGACGTTCCAGGTCGCGATGCGCATGGTCTCAGCCTACGAACTACAGTGAAGTGGTGACCGACGCGCGCTCGCAGCTGATCCAGCTCATCCGTGATGAGGCGGTGTTCCACGGCGACTTCACGCTCACGAGCGGCGCGAAGGCCTCGTACTACATCGACCTCCGCAAGCTGAGCCTCGACCATCGCGCCGCCCCGCTCATCGGGCACGTCATGACCGAGCTCATCGCCGACCTGCCCGACATCGCCGCGGTCGGCGGGCTCACGATGGGGGCCGACCCGATCGCCGCGGCCGTACTGCATCAGGCACCCGCGCTCGGGCGCACCTACGACGCCTTCGTCGTGCGCAAGGCGCCGAAGGACCACGGGCGCGGCAAGCAGGTCGAGGGGCCCGACGTCGCGGGCAAGCGGGTCGTCGTGCTCGAAGACACGTCGACGACGGGCGGCTCGCCGCTGACCGCCGCCCGCGCTCTCGAGGCCGCCGGCGCGATCGTCGTGGCGGTCGCCGTCGTCGTCGATCGGGCGACGGATGCCCGCCGCGTGATCGAGGAGGCCGGTTACGAGTACCGCGCCGCCATCGGGTTGACCGACCTGGGGCTCGCATGAGCGACGAGCGCGAGCCCGACCCCGATACGGGCGCCTTCGACGCCGACGAGTGGTTCCGCACGCAGTTCGGCGGTGAGCAGCCGCCCGTGCCGCCTGCGCCCGCGGCACCGCCGACGCTGCCTCCGCCTGCGGCACCGCCGACTCCCCCTCCGCCCGCGGCGCCCCCGACCCTGCCTCCGCCGCCGACCCCGTTCGTCGCCGCGCCCCCGCCGACGACCCCGTCTGTCGCGGTGCCTCCGCCGACGACCCCGTTCGCGGCAGAGCCTCCGCCCGCGCTCATCGAGCCGGCACCCACCCAGCCGGCGGCGGTCATCGAGCCCGAGCCGACGCAGCCTGCCGAGATCGTCCCTCCGGCGGTCGTCGGCGCTGGCGCGGGCGATGCCGCGACCGAGCTGCTGCGCGAGCCCGAGCCGGGCGGCGCCCTCGACGAGCTGTTCGGCGAGACGAGCTTCCAGGAGTACGACGACACGCTCATCCCCGCGGCGCCGCGCTCGTCGCGCCGCGGTGACGGCGGCGGAGCATCCGGCGGCGATAGCGGTGACGGCGGCGCCGGTGGCACCGACGGCGCCGGCGCCTCGGCAGAGCGTGCCCCGCTGAGCCGCAACCAGAAGGTGCTGCTGTGGGTGGCCGGATCGCTCGTGGCGGTGCTGGCTCTCGTCGGCGTGTTCGTCGTCGGCACCCGCATCCCGCTGCTGCTCGGCCCCGCACCCGGAGCCGAGCCCTCGCCGACGGCGACCCCGTCGGCCAGCCCGAGCGCGACGGCTCGGCCGGTCGGACCGGTCGCACCCGGCGAGTACCGCTGGGACGAGCTGCTCGGCGGCGAGTGCCTCGAGCCCTACATCGACGCCTGGCAGGACGAGTACACGGTCGTCGACTGCGCCCAGCCGCACGGCGGCCAGTTGGTGCTGCGCGCGCCCGTGCCGCCGCCGGCCGGGGCGACCGAGGTCGGGCCCTACCCGGGCGAGGAGGTGCTGGCGGCGCAGATGCTGCTGCTCTGCTCGGGCCCCGGAGTGCTCAACCTGTCGGCGGCCGGGGGCCTCACCGACATCGTCGTGCAGGGTGCGTTCCCGGTCTCTGCCGAGGCCTGGGACGAGGGCGAGCAGGACTACTTCTGCTTCGTCTCGCGCTCGTCGGGCGAGCCCCTCACGGGCAGCCTCGCGGTGCCCGTCGCGCCGCCCGCCGGGTAGCGGCGTGCTCGCGGCCGCGCTGCGAGATCGGGTGCGCGGCTAGAGCTCCGACTCCGTCGGCGACGCGGTCACCAGCTCGTGCACACCGGTCAGGATCTCGTCGGGCCGGAACGGGTACCGCGCGATCTCGGCCTCGTCGCTGATGCCCGTCAGCACGAGCACAGTGTGCAGCCCGGCCTCGATGCCCGCGACGATGTCGGTGTCCATGCGGTCGCCGATCATCGCCGTCACCTCGCTGTGCGCGCCGATGCGGTTCATCGCCGAGCGGAACATCATCGGGTTCGGCTTGCCGACCACGTACGGCTCTTTGCCGGTGGCCTTCGTGATGAGCGCCGAGATCGCTCCGGTGGCGGGCAGCGGGCCGTCGGCGCTCGGCCCGGTCGCGTCGGGGTTGGTTGCGATGAAGCGCGCGCCCTGCCCGATGAGCCGGATCGCCTTCGTGATGGCCTCGAACGAGTAATTGCGCGTCTCGCCGACGACCACGTAGTCGGGGTCGGTCTCGGTCATGATGAAGCCGGCCTCGTGCAGGGCGGTCGTCAGCCCGGCCTCGCCGATGACGAACGCGCGGCCGCCCGGAATCTGGCTGGCGCAGAAGTCGGCGGTCGCGAGGGCGCTCGTCCAGATCGCCTCCTCGGGCACGTCGAGCCCGCTCGCCCGCAGGCGCGCGGCCAGATCGCGCGGCGTGAAGATCGAGTTGTTGGTGAGCACGAGGAACGGTGTGCCGGTGTCGCGCCACTGGGCGATGAGCTCGACGGCCCCCGGCAGCGGCGTGTTCTCGTGCACGAGCACGCCATCCATGTCGGTCAGCCAGCACTCGATCTCACGTCGGTCGCCCATGGGCGTCAGCCTACTGGCGAGGGGGTGCTCGTCCGGTGGGGGCCGGGCGGTCGGGTTCCGGCTTAGGTATGATGTATCGATGGATGCTGTGCTCGCGCCGCGCACGCAACGGCCGATCGACCTCGTGGCCATGGCGCATGACGCGAGCCACTACCTGCTGCGCCCCCACACCGTCGCTCGCCCGGAGACCGTCGCGCAGGTCGCGGCGCTCATGGCCGAGGCCAGCCGCACCGGCCGCGCGCTGACCTTCCGCTCGGGCGGCACGAGCCTGTCGGGCCAGGGCGTCACCGACCAGCTGCTCGTCGATACGCGGCGCGCCTTCACGGGCATCGAGGTGCTCGACGGCGGCGCGCGGGTGCGCGTGCAGCCGGGGGCGACCGTGCGGCAGGTGAATGCGCGGCTCGCCCGCTACGGCCGTCGCCTGGGCCCCGACCCCGCGAGCGAGATCGCCTGCACGATCGGCGGCGTCATCGCGAACAACTCCAGCGGCATGGCCTGCGGCACCGAGCAGAACACCTACCGCACGCTCGAGTCGATGACGCTCGTGCTCGCGAACGGGGCGACCATCGACTCGGCGTCCCGTGATGCTGATGAGCAGCTGCGGCTCGCCGCGCCCGAGCTCTGGGCCGGGCTGGCGGCCCTGCGGGAGCGGGTTCGGGGCGACGCGGAGTCGGTGGCGAGCATCCGCCGCCTGTTCGCGATGAAGAACACGATGGGCTACGGCCTCAACGCCTTCCTCGATCACGAGCGCCCCATCGACCTGCTCGTGCGGCTGATGATCGGCAGCGAGGGCACGCTCGGCTGGGTGGCCGAGGCGGTGTTCCAGACGGTGCCGGTCGCGCCGCTTGTGACCACCGGGCTGCTGGTCTTCCCTCGGCTCTCGGATGCGACCGCGGCTCTGCCCCTGCTGGTTGCGGCGGGGCTGGCGACGATCGAGCTCATGGACGCCACCTCGCTGCGCGTCGCGCAGACCCTGAGCGACGCGCCGGCGGCGATCACCGGGCTCACGATCGACCGGCACGCGGCGCTGCTGGTTGAGGTGCACGCGGCGACGGAGGCGGAGCTCGCCGACGGCGCCGCCCGCCTCGAGGCTCTCGCGGCCGGGCTGCCACTCGCCGCCCCGTTCGCGCTCACGCGCGAGCCCGCCGCCCGCGCCGCGCTGTGGCACGTGCGCAAGGGCCTCTACCCGGCGGTGGCCGAGGCGCGACCGAGCGGCACGACGGCCCTGCTGGAGGACATCGCGGTGCCCGTGCCGAACCTGCTGCCGACGTGCGAGGCGCTCGAGGCGCTGTTCGCGCGGCACGGCTACGAGAGCGCGGTGATCTTCGGGCACGCGAAAGACGGCAACATCCACTTCCTGCTCACGGAGCGCTTCGACACCCCGCAGGGGGTCGCCCGGTACGCGGCCGTCACCGAGGAGATCGTCGCGCTCGTGCTCGAGCAGGGCGGCACGCTGAAGGCCGAGCACGGCACGGGCCGCATCATGGCGCCCTTCGTCGAGCGGCAGTATGGGGCCGAGCTCACCGCCGTCATGCGCGAGGTGAAGCGGCTCTGCGACCCCGCGGGCGTGCTGAGCCCGGGCGTCGTGCTGACCGACGACGCGCAGGCGCACCTGAAGCACCTGAAGACCACGCCGACCGTCGAGGCCGAGGTCGACCGCTGCGTCGAGTGCGGCTACTGCGAGCCGACCTGCCCCAGCCGCACGCTCACGCTGACGCCGCGGCAGCGCATCGTCGTGCGCCGCGAGCTGGCGGCGGCCGACGCCCGCGGCGACACGGCACTGGCCGCCGCGCTGCGGGCCGACGAGACCTACGACAGCGTGCAGACCTGCGCGGTCGACGGGATGTGCGGCATCGCCTGCCCCGTGAGCATCAACACCGGCGATCTCGTGCGACGGCTGCGCGCCGAGACCCGCACGCCCGGCCGCGGTGCCTGGAACGCCGCCGCCGACCGCTGGGATGCCACGACCCGCACCGCCGCGGCCGCCCTCACGGTGGCGGATGCTCTGCCGACGCCCCTGGTGCGGGCCGCGAGCTCGGCCGCGCGCGCGGTGCTCGGCACCGACGTCGTTCCGCGCTACGAGGCCGGACTGCCGCGCGGCGGCGAGCGTCGCTCGCGCACCCTGCAGGCCTCCCCCGCGGTGCGCTTCGCCGCCCCGGTCGGTACGGCGCTCGCGGCGGCGGTGTATCTGCCGGCGTGCGTCGGCACGATGTTCGGCGCGGAGGGCGCGGGCGGGAGCTCCGGCGGGGCCGCGGGCGGGGGCTCTGGCGGGGCCGCCGGCGCGACGGCCGCCTTCCTCGCCCTCTGCGAGCGGGCGGGGGTCACCCTGCTGGTGCCCGAGGCGATCGACAGCCTGTGCTGCGGCACCCCCTGGAAGTCGAAGGGCCACCGCGCGGGCACCGACGCCATGCGCGACCGCGTGCGGGCGGCGCTCGACGGGCTCGGCCCGGCCGCGGCCGGGCTGCCGATCGTGAGCGACGCGGCCTCGTGCACCGAGGGCTTCGCCGTGCAGCAGGGCGAGGGTGCCCGCGCTCCCCGCGTGGTCGATGCCGTCACCTTCGCGGCCGAGGTGCTGCTGCCGCGGCTCACGGTCGCGCAGCGGCAGGGCCGGGTGGCGGTGCACCCGACGTGCTCGACGCAGCAGCTCGGTGCCACCGACGCACTCGTCGCGATCGCGCGCGCCGTCGCCGATGAGGCGGTCGTGCCCGAGGCGTGGGGATGCTGCGCCTTCGCCGGCGACCGCGGCATGCTGCACCCCGAGCTGACGGCGGCCGCGACCGCGCCCGAGGTGGCCGACCTGCGCCGCCTCGAGGCCGAGGGCGGAGCGTTCGATCACGCAGTCAGCGCGAACCGCACCTGTGAGCTCGGCATGTCCCGTGCCACCGGCATGCCGTATGTGCACGTGCTCGAGCTGCTCGAGCGGGCGACCCGGTCGTAGGGCGCGACCGCGAGGGCGGCGAGGAGTCTCGCTCAGCCCGCGAACGGCGTGACGGGCAGGTCGAGGCGGGCGCTCGCGATGCGGAGAGCATCCGGATGCACGTCGATGCTGATGCTGCGCCGCTCGAGCCCGCGGGCGGCGGCGGCCGTCGTGCCGCTGCCGGCGAAGGGGTCGAGCACCCAGTCTCCGGGGCGGCTCGAGGCCTGGATGATGCGACGCAGCACGCCGAGCGGCTTTTGGGTGGGGTAGCCGGTCTTCTCGGGCCCGCTCGTCGGCACGATGGTGTGCCACCAGACGTCGGTGGGCAGCTTTCCGCGCGCCGCCTTCTCGGCGGTGACCAGCCCGGGCGCCATGTAGGGCTCGCGGTCGACGGCCTCGCTGTCGAACCAGTAGGTCTCGGGGTTCTTCACGTAGACGAGGATCGTGTCGTGCTTCGTCGGCCAGCGCCGCCGCGACTTGGCCCCGTAGTCGTAGGCCCAGATGAGCTCGTTGAGGAAGCAGTCGCGCCCGAAGAGCGCATCGAGGGCGACCTTCGCGTAGTGCGCCTCGCGCCAGTCGAGGTGCAGGTAGAGCGTGCCGTCGTCGCGCAGCACCCGGCGCGCCTCGATCAGTCGGGGCGCCAGGAAGGCCCAGTAGTCGGCGAAGGTGTCGTCGTAGCTCGTGAGCGCCTCGACCGTGCGCGAGTAGCTCTCGCCCGAGAACCCGAGGTGCGCGCCGTCGGGGTCGCGCACGCTGCGGGTCGTGGCCCGGCGCTGGGTGCGGCCGGTGTTGAAGGGCGGGTCGAGGTAGACGAGCTGCATGCTCTCGTCGGGCAGGGCCCGCAGCACCGCCAGGTTGTCGCCCGCGATCAGCAGGTCAGGGCCCGCGGGGGTCCACAGGGGCGAGGCATGCCCCGGCGCGTCTGACGGCAGGCTCCCCATGCGCTGAGGTTAACAGCCCCCGGCGGTGCTCAACTCGCGAGCCGCACGGCCGGCTCGGTGCGATACCGCCGCCCGCTCGGCGACCGCCACTCGAGCGCGCCTCCGCCCGCGTGATGCACGCGCCAGTCGGTTCGATGCTTGAGCTGATGGTGGGACGAGCACAGGTGCGCGAGGTTGTCATGTCGCGTCGCGCCTTCGTGCTGCCAGTCGACGGTGTGGTCGATGTCGGCATTCACCGCTGCGCGCCCACAACCCGGAAACCGGCAGGTCTCATCGCGGACACGCAGCCAGAGCCGGAGGTCGCGCGGCACCGCGTAGCGCTCTCGACCGACCGACAGCACGGTGCCGGTCTCGGGATGTGTGAGCACCCGCACGAAGCTCGGCGCGTGGGCGGCCAGCCGCGTCGCGACCTCGGACGAGATCGGGCCGTAGCCCTCGAGTGACGAGGGGGCGTCGGAGGCGGACGGTGTGCCGAGCAAGGTCAGCGCCGGAACCGAGACGAGCACGGTCGCGCGTACGCCCCGCCCCGCACCCGACTCGGCCACGATGCCGTCGATGAGCAGGTCTGCCAGCACGTCGGCCCGCCGTTGCGGAAGGGTGCGGTGCTCGTCGGCGCCCGACAGCCCGGAAGCGATCTCGGTCAGGCGGCGATAGGCCCCGATCGCCTGCTCCGCCGGGAGGTGGGCCGTGAGCCACGCCATGCCATCGCGCCCGGGCTCAACGATGACCGATCGCGTCTCGGCAGCGGCCCGCCGACGCGTGTCGAGCGAGACGGGATGAAGTCCTTCGCGCACCGCCCGGGCCCGTTGACGGAACCCCCCGACCGTTCGCGCCTCGGCCTCCGGCAGAGCGGCGCGTTCGAACGAGCGCCATGCCGCCTCGGGCAGCGATCGGGCCTCATCGACCAGGATGCTCGCGTGTCGGTAGCTCACCCGGCCCTCTCGCAGAGCACTGAGCGTCGCCGGCAGCTGCGTGACGAGTGCGGCGCTATCGGCCACCAGCTGTTCGGCCTCACGCTCGCTGATCCGCAGCGCGGCACTGACCTCGGTCGCGGCGACCCGGCGCGCGGTCACCTCGGCCGACCACCCCCGATCACGCGTCGGGCGGTCGGACTCGGCTGCACGCGCGAGCCGTCGCACCTCGTCGAGGGCGACAGCGCGATACGCGGTGAGGGAGGCGATCATCCGCTCGACCTCGACGAGCGTGTCGAGCACTGTGCCGATCGCGCCGTCGACCACGGCGGCGGCTGTCGCGGACATCGTCGTGCCGCCAGGAACCGCAACGACCGGTGCCGTGTCGACGGGCAGGCCACCGACCGGCGCGGTGTCGACGGGCACAGCACTGACCGGCGCGGTGTCGACGGGCACAGCACTGACCGGCGCGGCACTGGCCTGAGCACTGATCGACATGACCGAAGTCAACCAGGCACCGCCGACATTCCGACGCCCACCCGCGCACCGCATCGGGTGCTGTGAAAAGGATGCTGATCAGGGGTTCTGGAGAGGATAGGTGGCGTCTTCCCGACGGTCAGACGGCTCGAACGCACCGGAGCCCGTGCCCGAACCAGTGTCCGAGACCGTGCCCGAACCAGTGCCCGAACCAGTGCCCGAGCCCGCATCCCCGCGCACGCGCCGCCGCGGCGACCGCAGCAGCACGGCCAGCAGCAGCAGCGTCACCCCGATCGCGGCGCCGTACGCGGGGGTGAATCCGGCGATGAGCAGCGTTACGACGCCGCT
>JAIXXG010000038.1 GCA_027490915.1 Microbacteriaceae bacterium | reverse complement strand
GGCCCCAGCGGCCCTCCTTCATCGGCGAACCGCCACGACTCCGCGGCGATCCGGGTCAGCTCGGCGAGCAGCGGTTCCGCGATCTCCCGGTGAACGTAGATGCGTTCCATCGAGGTGCATATCTGCCCTGTGTTCGTGAAGCACCCGTCGGCGATCAACCGCGCCGCCCAGAGCGGGTCGACATCCCGGTCGACGATGACGGGGTCCTTCCCGCCGAGCTCGAGAAGCACGGGCCGGAGCCGCTGTGCGCTCGCGGCCGCGACCGCACGACCGGTCGCCGTCGATCCGGTGAAGGCTGTGATGGCGACCCGTGGGTCCTCGACGATCCGCGCGCCCACGTCACCGGCGCCGATGAGCAGCTGGACGACTCCGTCGGGGAGTGCCCGCCTGATCGCGGGCATCGCCGCGATCGCGCTCAGCGGCGTCTTCTCGCTCGGCTTCCAGACGACCGTGTTGCCGACGGCGAGCATCCCCGGAATGAATCGGAATGCGATGAGGGTCGGGAAGTTCCACGGAACGATGACCGCAGCAACACCGAGCGAACGGCGGTGGATCAGGCCGCCTCCGGGGAGAGCCTCCGATCCATAGCCGGCCTCGACGACCTCTGCGAAATGAACCCAGTTGGCGATCGCCGCTTCGACGGCGCCGACGATCTGGTCGCGCGGCTGACCGGTCTCCATGAGCTCGGCCTCGACGACCTCGTCGATGCTGGCGCGAAGCTCGTCGGCGACCGCGCGCAGCGCCGCGGCCCTCTCCGCCGGCGACTGCGCCGCCCAGGAGGGCCACGATGCCGCAGCGGCGGCGATCGCGTCATCGACCTCGTCCCCGCGGGAGCTCGGGACCGTGCGGACCTCGTGTCCCGTTCGGGGATCGGTCACTGTGATCGACCGGTCGCTCATGGTCATGGGTTCACCTGCACTCGTTGCATACGGCTGATATTACCGGTTTGACCAGTTGCTGCAAGTGCCTGTATCGTCAGCACGGGTTGCGCGGTCCAGAATCAGAGCGCGCGAACATCGGAGAGGCGGGCACCGGGGCCATGCGTGCGGCTGTTTGGAAAGGACCGGGCGAGATCGAGCTCCTCGACCTTCCCCGCCCCACGCCAGATCCTCCCGACGCTCGCGTGAGGGTCGCGCTCACCGGACTCTGCGGCAGCGACGCCGAAGAGTACCTGCACGGGCCGATCGTGGCCCGCCCGGGAACCGTGCTCGGGCATGAGATCGTCGGAACGGTCGAGACAGCGGCGGCCGACGGGTCCGGCCCTCCCGTCGGGACCAGGGTCGTCGTAGACGTGGTCACCGGATGCGGCCGGTGCTACTACTGCGACAGGGGCAATGAAGGACTGTGCCGGCACCTCGTCGTCCACGGTCAGCACCGCCCGGGGGGTCTCGCCGAGTACGTCACAGCCCGAGCGTCCCGCCTGATTCCCATCCCCGATCACGTGCGCTGGGACGAGGCGGTGCTCGCGGAGCCGCTGGCCGTCGCATACCGCGCCCTCGCCAAGGCCCCGACGGCCCGCGACCGCGATGTGCTCATCGTGGGGGGCGGGACGGTCGGCCTGCTCTGCGGGATCGCCGCCCGTGGCGACGGCGCCCGCTCCGTCACGGTCCTGGAACCGTCGTCCTCCCGCCGACGAATGGCCGAACAGCGTGGGATGCGGGCAATCTGGCACGATTCGCCGTCGGATCGTCACCGCGCCATCCAGCACCTCAGCGCGGAGGGCTCGCCGTCGATCGTGATCGAGGCGGCCGGGCGCCCCGCAGCCCTGCAGGATGCCCTCGCCCTGTGCGCGCCAGGAGGAACCGTGGTGGTCCTCGGCGTCATGCGCGATCCGGTCGAGATCGACGCGCTCGAGCTCATGCTGCACGAGAAGTCGTTGATCGGCTCGGCAGCGCACATGTGGGATACCGATGTCGCTCGCGCGGTCGAAGAGCTGGCGGCGGGCCGAATCTCCGTGGAAGGCCTGGTGACCACGATCGTTCCTCTGGAGAACACCGCCGACGCTTTCCGACGGCTCGCGGAGTACCGCGAGAGCGACGCGAAGATCGCCGTGACCTGCCTCACTGACCACACCATGAACCTCGGAAAGGACGAGTTGTGAAGCACCCCTACACGCGACCACGCGCCATCACCATGTGGGATTTCTCGTGGCTGGAGCGCCGCTGGCCCGGTGCCGGCTATGAAGACTGGGGGCGGGCGATCGACGAACTGGTCGAGCGCGGGTACGACAGCATCCGCATCGATGCCTACCCGCATCTGGTCTCGGCTGGTGCCTATCGGCAATGGGAACTGCTGCCAGGGTGGACGCAAACCGCTTGGGGAGCGCAGTCGCCCATCACAGTGACCGTGATGCCCGACCTCATCGACTTCCTCTCCGCTGCGAGAGACCGAAACGTGCTCGTCGCGCTCTCATCGTGGTACCGCCAGGACAGCGAGGAGCACCGGCTCCGCATCCGCACCCCGGAGAAGCAGGCGCAGATCTGGATCGACACCCTGGGGCACATCGATCGAGCAGGACTCCTCGACACGATTCTGTATGTCGACCTCTGCAATGAGTTCCCGGGAAACCCGTGGTCGCCGTACATGTACGACGATCACACGACCGACCCGATGGCGAGCCGCACGGAGCCTCGTGTCGCCCACTGGATGAACGAGTCGATCAGGCTCGTGCGCGCCGCGTTTCCCGATCTGGAGTACACCTACTCGTTCTCCAACGAATACACCAACTGGGCTCACCAGGACCTCTCCGAGTTCGACCTTCTCGAACCGCACATCTGGATGTCCCACCACGAGACCAGCGACTTCCATGCTCAGGTCGGCTACCACTTCGAGCGGTACGACCCCATCGGCTTCGACAACATCACCAAGAACGCTCGGCGCGAGTACGTCTCGAAGCAGGACCACTACGACTCGCTGCTGACGGCGAAGATCCATCAGGTAGCTGACTGGTCGCGATCGACAGGCCTCGGAGTGATCACCACCGAATGCTGGGGCATGGTCGACTACAAAGACTGGCCCGGACTGGACTGGGGCTGGGTCAAGGACCTCACCGAATTCGGCCTCAGGGAGGCCGCCGGCACCGGGCGCTGGCTGGCCATGGCGACGAGCAACTTCTGCGGTCCCCAGTTCGTCGGCATGTGGCGCGACGTCGACTGGCACCAGCGGCTGACGCGGCTCATTCGTTCGGCGCCCATCGATGCCGACGTCCACACCGCGCGGGATCAGCGGCACGACCTGCTCGCCAACGCCTAGCGCCGACGAGCGAGAGAAGCCGAGCGAGGCGCTGCGTCCGTCGCGGACTGCAGCGCCTCGCTCGTGATCGGCTACAAGTCGGAGATGCTCGCGCTCAGCCCGGTCAGCAGGGCAGCGTGCTCGAGATCATCGAGAGCACGGCGTGACAGCACGTCGGCCAGTGGCTGATCGATATCGTCACCGTAGGTGCGCTCACTGAGCGAGACGTGCCGGGCGACGGCCGCACGGGCTGCGTCGGGGTCTTGCATCTCGATCGCGCGGAGGATCTCATGGTGGATGGGTGCTCCGACGCGCCGGACGCTCTGGTCGGTGAGGCTTCGTGTGACCATCGCTCTCACCAGGTCTCGGATCGACCCGAACATGATCTGAATCACCGCGTTCTTGGAGGCGATGACGACCGCCTCGTGGAACGCCACGTCCAACTCGATCGCGAGCTGCACCTTGTCCGCTTCGTCGAAGGCCTGCAGCACGTCAGCCATGTGACGCAGGTCGCTCTGCGTCCGGTGGAGAGCGGCGAGCGCCGCGGCCTCAGACTCGATCATTCGCCTCGCGATCACCACGTCACGCGTGTTGATCGCGCCGCGGCGGAGCATGTGCTCGATCGTCACTTCTCCGCCTGTCGGCTTGAGGTCCGTGACGTAGCTCCCTTTCCCGGGCATGACGTCGATGAGCCTCTGAGCCTGAAGGACCTTCAGCGCCTCGCGGATCACCGGCCGACTGACCTCGAACAGCTCCGACAGCGACCGCTCCGAGGGCAGCTTGGAGCCCGGAGGCCACTCCCCCGAGAGGATCTTCGACTCCATGAATGCGATCGGCTTGCGGGCCGAGGAGTACAGCGTCTGCGACGAAGCCATGATGACCAGTCCTTCGATTCACGGTCGACCGTTCGGTCTTCCGAGTCATCAGCCTATGCGGCGACCCGGCGTGCGTCAGAGATTAGGCCCGGGGCCCGTGCCAGATGGCAGTGCCGTCGGGCGCAAACACATGGACTCGCTCCACATCGATACTGACCGCGGCTCGATCATTGATGGCGATGGGTCGAGGCGATACGCGGGCAACCAGAGCCGTATCGTGGCCATCCGCGCGGAGGTGCACGATCTTCTCATTGCCGAGATTCTCGACGTACTCGACCTGCCCGCTGACCGCCCGTCCCGACCCATCGTCGACAAGCGCCAGTGCTTCGGGACGGAGTCCGACTCTGACGGGACCGACGGGGAGGGCGGTGTCAACAGCGGGGAGCGGCAACGAGAGCCCGAGCAGTTCGAGCTCGACCGCGCCGTTGCGCTGCACCACCTGGGCGTCGAGGACATTCATGCGGGGGGAACCGAGGAACGTGGCGACGTACTCGTTGACCGGTCGCGAGTAGACCTCCTCGGGAGTACCGACCTGCTCGAACCGGCCCTTGTTCATGACCGCCACACGATCGCCCATGGTCATGGCTTCCACCTGATCGTGGGTGACGTAGAGAACGGTTCCGCCGACGCGCTGATGGAACTCCATCAGCTCTGCGCGCATCTGGACCCGCAGGGCGGCGTCGAGATTCGAGAGGGGCTCATCCATCAGGAACGCTCGGGGCTCCTGGATCATTGCTCGGCCGAGGGCGACGCGCTGACGCTGCCCTCCCGACAACTGTCCGGGCTTCTTTTTGAGCTGGTCGCTCAGTCCGACGATGCGCGCCGTCTCCTCCACTCGTCGGCGCACCTCACCGCTCGGCACCCGTCGTGCCCGAAGACCGAAGGCGAGGTTGCTCTCGACGCTCATGTGCGGGTAGAGGGCGTAGTCCTGGAAGACCATCGAGAGCGAGCGGTCGCCGGGGTGTGCGTCGGTGACGTCCCGGCCGTCGACCATCACACGGCCCGGCCCGTGCTCTTCGATGCCGGCGATCACGCGCATGAGCGACGACTTGCCGCACCCCGATGGTCCGACGATGACCATGAACTCGCCCTGCTCGACGGTGAAGGTGATGTCTTCGAAGAGCACCGTGTCGCCATAGCTCTTCGTGAGATTGACGACGCTGATGCCGTGGTCGGTGATCACGGTCTCTGTCTCCTGGTTCACTTCTTCACTCCTCCAACGGTGAGCCCCGAGACGTAGTACCGCTGGAGCATGACGAACAAAACGAACGGGGGGATGATCGACACCAGCGATGCCGCCATCAGCAGGTAGTAGGTGTAGCCGTACTGGCCCTGGAACGCGGCCAGGCCCAGGGGCAATGGCCAGAGCTCCTGGCT
>JAIXXG010000037.1 GCA_027490915.1 Microbacteriaceae bacterium | reverse complement strand
TCGACCTCGAAGAGCTCGCGCGTGAGCTCGCGCGTGTTCGTCAGGTTGCCGTTGTGCACGAGGATGATGCCGTACGGCGCGTTCACGTAGAACGGCTGGGCCTCTTCTTCACTGGATGCGGAGCCGCGGGTGGCGTACCGCACATGCCCGAGCCCCATCGTGCCGAGCAGGCTGCGCATGTCGCGCGTGCGGTAGGCCTCGCGCACCTGGCCCTTGGCCTTCGCCATGTGCAGCACGCGGCCCTCGGCGGTGGCGATGCCCGTCGAGTCTTGCCCGCGATGCTGCAGAAGGGCGAGTGCGTCGTACACCTGCTGGTTGACGGGGCTCGTAGAGACGAGACCGACGATGCCGCACATGCGGGGCGTGCTCCAGACCGTAAGGTTGACGGTGACTGAGGCCAGTCTGACAGACCGCGGAACGGATGAACGAATGACGAACTCCTACGCCGCCGCCGGAGTCGACACCGCCGCGGGAGACCGCGCCGTCGAGCTCATGAAGGCCTCGGTCGCCGCGACCCACGGGCGCGAGGTGCTCGGCGGGGTCGGCGGCTTCGCCGGGCTGTGGGACGCCTCGGCGCTGCGCGACTACCGCCGCCCGCTGCTCGCCACGAGCACCGACGGCGTCGGCACGAAGGTCGCGATCGCGCAGGCCCTCGACATCCACGACACCATCGGGCAAGACCTCGTGGCGATGGTCGTCGACGACATCGTCGTGGTCGGCGCGAAGCCGCTCTTCATGACCGACTACATCGCATGCGGCAAGGTGCACCCCGAGCGCATCGCCGCCATCGTGCGCGGCATCGCCGAAGCCTGCGCGGCCACCGGCACCGCGCTCGTCGGTGGCGAGACCGCCGAGCACCCCGGCCTGCTCGGCCCCGACGACTACGACGTCGCGGGTGCCGCGGTCGGCGTCGTCGAGGCTGACGACGTGCTCGGGCCCGAGCGTGTGCAGCACGGCGACGTCGTCATCGCGATGGCGAGCTCGGGCCTGCACAGCAACGGCTTCTCGCTCGTGCGGCACATCCTCGCTACGAAGAAGATCGGGTACCACGACGAGCTGCCCGAGCTGGGCGGCGTCGTCGGCCGCGCGCTGCTCGAGCCGACCGCGCTCTACACCGCGCCGCTGCTCGACGTGCTCGCCGAGCTGCCCGGCGCGGTGCACGCGCTCAGCCACGTCACGGGCGGCGGCATCGCGGCGAACCTCGCGCGCGTGCTGCCCGTCGGATCCTGGGCCGAGCTCGACCGCGGCTCGTGGAGCCCGCCCACCGTCTTCCGGGTGCTCTGCGAGCTGGCGGGCGACTCGCTCGAGTCGACCGAGGGCACGTGGAACCTCGGGGTCGGGATGCTCGCCGTCGTCGCGCACGACAGCGCGAGCTCCGTCATCCGCGCGCTCGAGAGCCGTGGCGTGCCCGCGTGGGTCGCCGGCCGGGTCTCGACGACCGCGCACGACCTCACCGGGTTCGAGCAGGGTGCCAAGGGCGTCGACGGCGGGGCCGTGAAGCTCGTCGGCACCTACGCGGAGTAGCGTCGCGGGCCGCTCGGAGCCGATCAGCGCGGTGCGAGCACGTCGACACCGTTCGCGCGGCACGCCTGCGCGAGGCGCTCGTCGTAGGTGATCATCGCCTCGAGTTCGTCACCGAGGCTCAGCGCCGCGGCCAGGTGCAGCGCGTCGAGCGAACGCAGCATGCTCGGGTCCAACCGTCCGGCGACCTCAAACGTCTCGGTCGTCACCGTCAGGAGCACGAGTGAGTCCAGCACCGCGCGCGCGGTGACCACCTGCTCCGGCGCCCCGCGACGCACCGCGCGGATGACCTCCGTTCGGGCGAGATCGCTCGATACGGCCGTGGTCGCAGAACCCTCCAGGAGGCCGCGGAGGGCGGCCGACTCCGGTTCGGCGACGATCAGCTTCAGGAGCGCTGACGTGTCGACGTACACCGCCACGGGTCAGTACCGCTCGGCGTCGCGCATCTCGGCGAGCACCGACGTCAGCGGCGGGTTCTCGAGCGGAGCGGGCAGCGACGCGAGGCTGCGCCGGGCCGGGCGCGCGGTGCCGTTGGCCAGCATCCGCTGCAGGGGCGACGCCGCGATGGGCGTGATCTGGGCGACAGGCCGTCCGCGATCGGTGATCGTGACGATCTCGCCGGCGACCACGTCGGCGACCACCGCGGACGCGTTCTGCTTGAGGGCACGGATGCCGACCTCTGCCATGTTCTTCATTGTAGAACAATGACTCGTCCGGTGCGCGGGCGCGCAGGAGAGATGCGCTTCGAGGACTTCCCCAACCGGGAGGCGGCCCGGGGAGGAGGCGTTGTCGGCGGCGACCGCTACGCGGTATGCGGAGAAGGGAGACCGCTGCGCGGTCTGCGCGGAAGGGAGACCGCTACGCGGTCTGCGCTGCTGGGCCCTGCTCGGCGTCGAGGTCGTCGTCCTCGTCATCCTCGTCGTCGACGAGGTGCGCCCACTTGTCTTCGTACTCGTCGGCGTGTGCTGCCGCAGCGAGCTCGCGCTCGAGCTGCGTCAGGTCGGTGTCAGGAGTGAAGTACTTCAGCTCCCGCGCCACCTTGGTGTGCTTCGCCTTCTGTCGGCCGCGCCCCATGCGTGACCCCCTCACAATGTGTCGTCGGGTGAGCTAGGGAGAACCCCAGAATGCCGAGTCGGGACGGTGGAAAAACTGTGCCGAAGTTTAGCACGCACGGGCATATTCGAGTCTCTGGCGGCCTGCCGCATCGCGCCCGCGAGCGGGTAGCGTTGACCGGGTGACGAACCCCGAGCTGACCACCTCCTGCGTGGTCATCGGGGCTGGTCAGGCGGGCCTCTCGGTGGCGTACTTCCTGCGGCGTCTCGGCCTCGAGGCCGGCCAGGAGTTCGTGCTCATCGACCGTGGCCCCGGCACCGGCGGAGCGTGGCAGCACCGCTGGGAGGCGCTGCGTCTCGGCTCGGCGCACCGGGTCAACGATCTGCCCGGCATGGACGAGCTGGGGCTCAGTTTCACGACCGCCGATCACCACGCTCCGGCTCGCGACGTGGTCGCCGACTACTACGCGCGGTACGAGCAGCATTACGGGCTGCAGGTCGTGCGCCCCGCATCCGTGACTCATGTTGAAGACCAGGGGCGCGACCTGCTGGTGCGCCTGACGACCGAGAACGGCCCGCTCGAGCTCGGCACGTCGACGATCGTCAACGCGACGGGTACCTGGGGCTCGCCCTTCGTGCCGTGGTACCCCGGCCGCGATCGGTTCGCGGGGCGGCAGGTGCACACCTCCGACTACACGGCGGCCGAGGAGTTCGCGGGGCAGAACGTCATCATCGTCGGCGCCGGCACGAGCGCGATCGGGTTCATCCTCGAGCTCGAGCCGCACGCCGCGAGCGTCACCTGGGCGACGCGCCGACCGCCCGAGTTCATCGACGAGGTCGACCTGAACCTCGAGGCGCGCGAGCGAGCGGTCGCCGAGCAGGACGACGCGGCGCGGGCCGGGCGGGCCCTGCCGAGCATCGTCTCGGGCACCGGTGTGCCGCGCACGCGTCGCATCCAGGCCGCGATCGATCGCGGGGTGCTCGACTTCCGGCCGATGTTCGCGAGCATCGAGCCCGACGCCGTGGTGTGGGACGACGGCACGCGCCAGCCGGCCGACGCCATCATCTGGGCCACCGGCTTCCGCCCCGAGCTGCGGCACCTCGCGCCGCTGCGCCTGCGCGAGAAGGAGGGCGGCGTGACCGTCGACAGCTACCGCTCGGGCCGCGACCCGCGGGTGTTCTTCGCCGGCTACGGGCCCGCCGCCTCGACGATCGGTGCCAACCGCGCCGGCCGCAACATCGCGCGCCAGGTCGTCGCCCAGCTCAGCAAGATGGGGCGCTAGACCCGTGGATGCGGGGCTCATCCTCGGCCTGACCCTCGCGGTGCTCGGCCTGCTCGTCGTGGTGCTCGGCACCATCGCCGCCCTCGTGCTCGGCCCGGCGGTGCGGCGCGCGCTCGCCGAGCCGGGCGACGAGGTCGACGCGGCGCTCGCCGCCGAGCCGGGCGATCGAGGGTCGGGCGACTCAGCCGCGGGCGATTCCGCGCGGGGCGATTCCGCGCGGGGCGACTCAGCTCAGGGCGATTCAGCTCAGGGCGCTGAGCACCGTGATCGCCGCGGCGGCTGACCAGGCCTGCGGCCGGCACGATGCCGGATAGGGGATCGGCCGGTCGGTGACGTCGACCCCGTCGCCGCTGTGCAGTTCGGGCATGCGGAAGTCGTTCGACTCGGCGACCCGCAGCAGCCCCTCGGCGAGCGATGCGGCCACCCCGAGGTGACCCTCCCGCACCAGGCCCTGGATCGCGATGGCGGTGTCGTGCGTCCACACCGAGCCGCCGTGATAGCTCAGCGGCCAGTAGCCGGCGGCGTCGGTCGAGAGGGTGCGGAGCCCGTACCCGGAGTCGAGGTCGGGTGAGCCGAGCCGCCCGGCGACGAGCGCAGCCTGCTCCGCATCGAGGATGCCGGTTCCGAGCAGGTGACCGAGGTTGCTCGTCACCGAGTCGACGGGCCGCTTGTCAGCATCGAGCGCGATCGCCGGGTACGGGCCGCGCGCACCGGTCACGGCAGGGTCGGTGATCCAGAACCGATCGTGGAACGCGGCGCGCAGCTGCTGTGCCCAGCGCCGCCAGTCGTCAGCCCCCGGTCGGTCGAACGCCTCGAGCAGCGCCGCACCCCCGAGCGCGGCCTCGTAGGCGTAGGCCTGCACCTCGCACAGGGCGATCGGCCCCTGAGCGAGCCGGCCGTCCCGCCACTGCACGCTGTCGCCCGAGTCCTTCCAGCCCTGGTTGGCCAGCCCGTGCCCGGTGCGGTCGATGTACTCGAGCAGGCCGTCGCCGTCGGCGTCGCCGTGGTCGCGCATCCACCCGAGAGCCGCCTCGAGGGCGGGCAGCAGGGCGCGAACCTCGGCGTCCGGCAGCCCGGCCCGCCAGGCGTCGTGCAGCAGGCACACCCACAGCGCGGTGGCGTCGACCGTGCCGTAGTAGAGCGGAGGCAGCGTGACGTCGTCGTCGATGACGAGCGACTGGCGCCGCAGCTCGTGCATGATCTTGCCCGGCTCCTCCGCGGTGGCGTCGACCCGCTGGGTGCCCTGCAGGCGCGCGAGCACGTGCAGGGTGTCGCCGGCCAAGCGGGTTCCGAGCGGCAGCAGCATCCGGGCGGCCCACAGCGAGTCGCGGCCGAACAGCGTGAAGAACCAGGGCGCGCCCGCGGCCAGGAACTGGTGCTCCGGATGCCCCGCCAGGGTCAGGCGCAGGGCGTCGAGGTCGGCGAGCGCGCGGTCGACCCAGCGCCGCAGTCGAGGGTCGGCATCGGTCGTCTCGGGGGGGGTCCATGGCGCCGG
>JAIXXG010000132.1 GCA_027490915.1 Microbacteriaceae bacterium | reverse complement strand
TGGATCGTCGGCGGCGCCGGCATCACCGTGCTCGGCCTGATCTTCTACCGGTTCCTCATGACGCTGCCGAACCCGGAGGACATCGACAACGGGGATGCGCCACCCCCGATGACCGGAGCGGTGCCGGTCGTCCCGGCCGCCTGAGCGGAGCGCGCTGTGCCCTACGACCTCACCCGCCACCCCTTCCCGCCCGCCGCGCGGCGACTGACGCTCGCGGCGCGCACGGTGCTCGCGACGGCGGGGGATGCCGCTGCCGGGCACGCCTTCGTGCGGGTGCGGCTCGCCGAGGCGCAGCCGGGCGAGCTCGCGGGGTTCATCGCGCCCGGCGGTGGCGACCACGTGCGGGTCGAGGTCGTGGAGGGCGCCGATCGCACCGAGACGGTCGTCGCGCACTCCGTGGAGGAGGGCTGGATCGATCTCGACATCCTCGTGCACTCGTCCGCCGGCAGCGCGTCCGGGGTGATCGGGCCCTGGGCGGCCGAAGCCCCCATCGGCTCGCCGGCCCTCATGCACGGGCCGAAGGGCTCGGTCGTGCTGACCGGCGCGCCGGGGGAGGTCGTGCTCGCGGGCGACGACAGCGCCCTGCCCGCCGTGCGCCGCTATCTCGGGATGCTCGGCCCGAGCGTCACCGGGCACCTGCTGCTCGAGACGCACTTCGGTGCCGCTCTGGCCGGAGGAGCACAGCCCGACCCTGCGGGGCTCGGCCTCGTGCCGCCGCCGGGGCTGCGGGTGAGCATCCTGCGACCCGACTCGTCGGCGCCGAGCGCGGCGCTCGCCGAGGCCCTCGCCGCGCTGCCGCCGCCAGCCGACCCGCTCGAGCGCTTCGTCTTCGCGTGCGGCGAGCAGTCGCTCGTCGCACCGGCCCGGGCTGCCCTTGCGAACTGGGGCATCGACGTCGAGCGCGCCGTCATCAAGGGCTACTGGCGCCGCTGAGCTGCGCCGCCTCCCTCATCATTCACGCTCGGCAGCTTTTCGATCTTCGGACGGTGACCGCAGGCCGGCCTTCCCGTCCGAAGTTCGGGAAGGAGCGCGAACCCCTCTGACCTCCTTCCACAATCACCGAGGGGATGAATCCGGTTCACGCGTTCCGTGGTTGCGGAAGGCACGGGACGGAGAGAAGGGCTCCCCGCCGATCAGCGCCCGGGTCGGTGCTCGCGGCTCAGGCGTCGGCGAAGGCGAGCAGGTGCTGCAGCGTCGCGGCGGGATCGTCGCGGTGCACGCTGTGCCCGGCGCCGGCGATCACGACCGCCGACAGCAGGGGGTTGCCCGCGAGCACCTCGTCGGCGAGGGCTCCGGCGAACATCGCGCCGTGGGCGGGGTCGGCGGCGATGACGAGCGTCGGGCGGGTGAGGCGGGCGACATGGCCCCGGACATCCCAATCGTCGTTGTCGCGCACCATGCGCTCGAGCGCGAACCGCGACGCGGCCTTCACCGCCCGCACCCGGAACTCCACGTCGAGCGGGTGCCAGTGCGGAAAGTCGGCGGCGATGCCCGCGACCGTGGCGCCGTCGTGGTTGGCGAGCTGCCCGGCGAGCACGGTGTCGCGGGCCGGCTCGTCGACGACGATCGCCGGGTCGAGCAGCACCAGGCGGTGAGCCCACGCGGCATCGAGGGCGCCGGCCTGCGCGACCGCGGCCCCGCCGATCGAGTGCCCCACCACGAGGTCCCAGCTCGTGCCGCCCTCGGGGCGGGTGCCCAGCAGGTCGTCCGCGATGTCGTCGATCCGGTAGCGGGATGCCCGCGGCGCGTCCCCGTGCCCCCGCAGGTCGACGGCCGTCGCCGACCACCCGCGCTCGGCGAGGCCCTCGCCGAGCCGCCACTGCGTGTGCGCGGATGACCCCAGGCCGTGCACGAGCAGCGCGCGTCGGGGGGCATCGGCGGGGCCCCAGTGCAGGCGGGGAAGCATGACGGTGCTCATGCGCTCGACCCTACTCGCCGGGAATTGCCCGAGCGCGGGAATCGTGATCGCCCGCCCGGGGTTGCGCCCAGCATGACCCGCATCATGATCATCATCGGCTCCGTCCGCCCCGGCCGCATCGGCCTGCCCGTCGCCCACTGGGTGCGCGACCGCGTCGAGGCCGCGGGCCACGAGGTCGACCTCGTCGACCTCGTCGAGCTGAACCTGCCGTTCATGGACGAGCCCGAGCACCCGGCCAAGCGCGCCTACACGAAGCCGCACACGATCGCCTGGAGCGCCCGGGTCGAGCAAGCCGACGCCGTGCTGCTGGTCAGCCCCGAGTACAACCACAGCTACAGCCCGGCGCTCAAGAACGCGCTCGACTTCCTCATGCTCGAGTGGCAGGGCAAGCCCGTCGGCGTGGTCAGCTACGGCGGCGGCTCGGGCGGCCTGCGCGGTGCGGCGGCGCTGGATGCGGTGCTCACCACCATCGGACTCGTGCGGGTGCCCGTCGACGTCGCCATCAACTTTCCCCACGGCCACGTCGTCGACGGTGTCTTCACGCCCGACGCGAAGCACGACGCGACCCTCACCAAGCTCATCGACGGGCTGGGCCGCTACGCCGAGGCGCTGACGCCTCTGCGCGCGCTGTAGCGCGCCGGCGCGCGCGCCGCGCTAGCTGACGACCTCGACCGGTTCGGTGTCGGGCAGCGGGCTGGCGTCGCGCCCGCGCAGGTCGGGGTGCCAGCCGCGGAACAGCGTGGCCACGAGCATCCCGACCACCGCGAAAGCGATGGCCGCCCAGAAGCCGCCGATCGCGCCGTACTCGTCGATGAGAAACCCGGCGATGGCCGAGCCGAGCGCGGCGCCGATGAGCTGCCCGGTGCCGAGCCAGCCATAGGCCTCGGCCGTCTCGCTGAACTTCACGCTCGCCGACACGATCGCGAACATGACGGCGAGCACGGGCGCGATGCCGATGCCGGCGACGAGCAGCGCGAGCGCGAGCCACCAGAACTCGAGCGCGAACGGTGCCATGGCCATGCCCACGACGACGATCGCGAAGCGGCGGGCCATCGCCCAGGGGCCGATCGGCAGGTGGCCCATCGACAGACCGCCGACCAGCGACGCGATCGCCCACAGCCCGAACAGGATGCCCGCCTCGGTGCCGCCCTCGCCGAACACGGCGACGACCCCGACCTCGATCGACGCCGCCGAGCCGATGAGCAGGAAGCCGCCCGCGGTCGAGAGCAGCACGGCCCGATTCTTCAGCACCATGCCGAGCTTGCGGCGGCTCGGCGGAATGCGCACCTTGCCGACCTCGGGGCTCGCGATGAACCAGATGCCGCCGCCGACGAGGAAGGCGCCCGCGACCGCGATCGCCACGACGGGGGAGGTCTGGGTGGCGAGCACGACGGTGATGAACGGGCCGGTGACCCAGATGATCTCCTGCGCCGAGGCGTCGAGCGAGAACAGCGGCGTGAGCTGCTTGCCGGTGACCATCTTCGGGTAGATCGTGCGCACGGCTGGCTGGATCGGGGGCGTCGAGAGCCCGACGATGAGGCCGGTGAGCATGTAGGCCCACAGCGGCAGCAGGGCGAACCCGATGGTGAAGACGCCGGCGGCGCAGATGATGAGCGTCACGATGAGCACGGTGCGCATGCCGAAGCGGCCCATCCAGCGGCTGGTGAGCGGCCCGGCGATGGCCTGGCCGACGCTCGTGGCGGCGAGCACGAGCCCGGCGGCGCCGTACGAGTCGAAGATGCGCTCGATGTGGATGAGGAACGCCAGCGAGAGCATCCCGGAGGGGATGCGCGCGGTCAATTGCGCCGCGATGATGCGCGCCACGCCGGGCGTTCTCAACAGGTCTCGGTAGCCGCTCACAAGGGCTCCAGCCTACGGCTCGCGGAGTGTCGGAGGTTGCCCACAGGCTGTGCATAAGTCACGCGAGTTATGCACATGTGTGGACGACACGCCCACTAGATGTTGGGTGGGAACTTTGTCAGACCCCCGATATATAGTGATCACACCGCGCGAGGGGATCAGCGCGAGAAGCCCGGATTTCCGGGCTTTTTCCGACAGCAGGCGGCTGAGCAGCGGCCGCGAGAAGACAGGGCCGAGCAGGCCCCGAGAGGGAGAGTGGGCACGTGAGCAGCATCACCGTGGTGAAGCGCGATGGAAGCCGTGAGCCGTACGACGCCAACAAGATCAACCTGGCGATCGAGCGCGCGGCCGAGGGTCTTCCCGACCAGGTCGCGTGGGTCACCCAGATCGCGAGCGAGCTCGAGCTGACCCTGTTCGACGGCATCACCACGCAGCAGCTCGACGAGGCGGTCATCCAGGTCGCCCTGCAGAACGTCAAGGACGACCCCGCCTTCGACGTCGTCGCGGCGCGCCTGCTGCTGAAGACCATCTACAAGCGCGTGCTCGGCGACTACGAGAACGCGGCCGAGCTGCGCGAGCTGCACCGCGCGCACTTCGCCGACTACATCCGTCGCGGTGTCGACGAGGTGCTGCTCGACTCGCGCTTCCCCGAGCTGTTCGACCTCGACGCCCTCGCCGACGTGCTCGACCCGCAGAACGACGAGCTGCTGAAGTACATCGGCGTCGTCACCCTCAACAACCGCTACGGCATCAAGGCGCGCAACGGCGAGCCCCTCGAGACCCCGCAGTACTTCTGGATGCGCGTGGCCATGGGCCTCTCGCTCAACGAGGCCGACCCCACCTCGCACGCCATCGCGTTCTACTCGAAGATGTCGAAGCTCGAGTACCTCGCCGCGGGCTCGACGCTCGTCAACGCCGGCACGAGCTACCCCCAGCTGTCGAACTGCTTCGTCATGGAGATGCAAGACGACATCGAGCACATCGCCAAGAGCGTGCGCGACGTCATGTGGCTGACCAAGGGCACCGGCGGCATCGGCCTCTCGGTCACCAAGCTGCGCGCCCAGGGCTCGCCCATCCGCTCGAACAACACGACCTCGACCGGGCCGATCCCGTTCATGCACACGATCGACTCGGTGCTGCGCGCGGTCAGCCGCGGCGGCAAGAAGTTCGGTGCCCTCTGCTTCTACATGGAGAACTGGCACATGGACTTCCCCGAGTTCCTCGACCTGCGTCAGAACTCGGGTGACCCCTACCGCCGCACCCGCACCGCCAACACCGCGGTGTGGATCAGCGACGAGTTCATGAAGCGCGTGCAGAACGACGACGACTGGTACCTCTTCGACCCGCTCGAGGTCGCCGACCTCAACGAGCTGTACGGCAAGGAGTTCTCGAAGCGCTACGCCGAGTACGTGGCGATGGCCGAGCGCGGCGAACTCAACATGTTCAAGAAGATCGGCGCGCGCGAGCAGTTCAAGCAGATCCTCATCTCGCTGCAGTCCACCAGCCACCCGTGGCTGACGTGGAAGGACACGATCAACAACCGCGCCATCAACAACAACACCGGCACGATCCCCCTGTCGAACCTCTGCACCGAGATCTGCCTGCCGCAAGACCGCGACAACATCTCGGTCTGCAACCTCGCCTCGATCAACCTCTCGCAGCACCTGATCCAGGACGAGCAGGGCGGCCGCATCGACTGGGCGAAGATCGACGAGAGCGCCCGCCAGGCCGTGCGCCAGCTCGACAACCTCATCGACATCACGGTGTCGAGCGTCGACGAGGCCGACCACGCCAACCAGACCAACCGCGCGATCGGTCTCGGCGTCATGGGCTTCACCGACGTCGTCGAGAAGCTCGGCTACTCGTACGACTCGGAGGAGGCGTTCGAGCTCATCGACGAGATCATGGAGCACGTCTCGTACGCCGCGATCGACGAGTCGGCCGACCTCGCCCGCGAGCGCGGCTCGTACCAGAACTTCCCGGGCAGCCGGTGGTCGCAGGGCCTCGTGCCGATCGACACGATCGACCTCACCGAGGCCGACCGCGGCGTCGAGGTGCAGGTCAACCGCACCACCCGCCTCGACTGGGATGCCCTCCGCGAGAAGGTCAAGGGCGGCATGCGCAACGCCACCCTGATGGCGATCGCCCCCACGGCGTCGATCGGCCTCGTCGCCGGCACGACCCCGGGCCTCGACCCGCAGTTCTCGCAGATCTTCAGCCGCTCGACCAGCTCGGGCAAGTTCCTCGAGGTCAACCGCAACCTCGTGGCCGCGCTGCAGGAGCGCGGGCTGTGGGAGCGCGTGCGGGAGGACATCCTGCGCAGCCAGGGCGACATCTCGGGCATCACGGCGATCCCGGAGGAGATCCGCGCCGCCTACAAGACGAGCTTCCAGCTCTCGCCCTACGCCTTCCTCGAGGTCGCGGCGCGGGCCCAGAAGTGGATCGACCAGGCCATCAGCCGCAACATGTACCTCGAGACGCGCGACATCGACGACATGGTCGACATCTACTCGGCCGCGTGGAAGAAGGGCGTGAAGACGACCTACTACCTGCACATGAAGCCGCGCCACACCGCCGAGCAGTCGACGGTCAAGGTCAACAAGGCCGAGGCCATCGCCGGCACGTCGGGCGCGCCCAAGAAGGGCTTCGGCGCGGCTGCCGGTGCCTCGGCGGGTTCAACGGCAGGGGCCGACACTGGCGCCAGCGCCAGCGCAACGCCTGAGGGCGTTGCGCCCTCCCGCAAGGGCTTCGGCTTCGGCGGCGCAGTGAAGGCGGGCGAGTGATGCACGACTTCTTCGACGGCGCGGCCCCGGCCGCTCCGACCACCCAGCTTCTCGGCTACCAGGTTCCGATCGACCCGATGGACGAGCTGCAGTGCGAGAGCTGCCAGTAGGCAGGTCTCGCACCATCCACCCCACCCTCTCCTAACCGCATCTGACACCAGAAAGACACGACACGATCATGGGAATCCTCGGAACCGGAATCCAGGAAGGCCTGCTGCTCAAGCCGGTCACCTACAAGTGGGCTATGGACCTCTACGACCAGGCTGTTGCGAACACCTGGTTCCCCAACGAGGTGCAGCTGGGCGAGGACATCGCCGACTTCAAGAAGATGACGGATGAGGAGCGTCACGCGATCACGTTCCTCATGTCGTACTTCAACCCGAACGAGCTGCTCGTCAACAAGGCGCTCGCGTTCGGCGTGTACCCCTACGTCAAGGCTCCCGAGGCGCACCTCTACCTCGCGAAGCAGATGTGGGAAGAAGCGAACCACTGCATGAGCTTCGAGTACGTGCTCGAGACCTTCCCGATCGACCGCGCCGCCGCCTACGACAGCCACGTCGACGTGCCGTCGATGGCGCGCAAGGAGGAGTTCGAGGTCACGTTCATCAAGCGCATGACCGAAGACACCCTCGACATCACGACGACCGAGGGCAAGCAGGACTTCATCCGCAACCTCGTCGCGTACAACGTGATCCTCGAGGGCATCTGGTTCTACAGCGGCTTCATGGTGGCGCTGTCGTTCCGCCAGCGGAACCTGCTGCGCAACTTCGGCTCGCTCGTCGACTGGATCGTGCGCGACGAGTCGCTGCACCTGAAGTTCGGCATCAACCTCATCCTGACGGTGCTGGAGGAGAACCCCGACCTGCAGACGCCGGAGTTCGCGAACGAGATCCGCCAGATGATCCTCGACGCGGTCGAGATGGAGGAGGCGTACAACCACGACCTCCTGCCCAACGGCATCCTCGGTCTCAACGCCAACTACATCAACCAGTACGTCAAGTACCTGGCCGACCGCCGCCTGGAGGAGCTCGGCTTCGAGCCCGCCTACAACGTGTCGAACCCGGCCAAGTGGATGGCGACCGCCAACGACACCCTGCAGCTGGTCAACTTCTTCGAGTCGACCAACACCTCCTACGAGGTCAACGCCAAGCAGGGCTAGTCGTCGCCGCGATGCTGCGCCCGTAGCATCGCTGGTGTGACCACCGAATCGCGCCCCGAGCCCCCGGCCGACCTCCTCTTCACCGGAGGAGTCGTCTACCGGGGGCCGGGGCGCGATCGCGTTTCTGGCTCTGTCGCGGGCGCCGCACCGGAAGCGCTCGAGGTCGCCGTGCGCGACGGCATCATCGTCGCGATCGACGCCGACCTCTCCGCCTGGCGCGGGCCCGATACCGAGGTCGTCGATCTGGCGGGCGGGATGCTGCACGCGGGTTTCGTCGACGCCCACATCCACCCCATCCAGGGCGGGCTCGAGCGGCTCAGCTCCGACCTCAGCGAGGGCGCGAGCCTCGACGACTACGCCCGCATCATCACCGACTACGCCCGCACGAACCCGCCCCGCGGATGCGACGCCGCGCGCGCCTGGATCACCGGCGGCGGCTGGGCGATGAGCGCCTTCGCCGGCGGCACCCCGAGCGCCGCCGCGCTCGACGCGATCGAGGCGATCCGCCCCGTCTTCCTCTACAACCGCGACCACCACGGCGCCTGGGCCAACTCGGCTGCTCTCGCCCTCGCGGGCATCACCGCCGAGACGCCCGACCCCGCCGACGGCCGCATCGAGCGGCTCGCTGACGGCAGCCCGCAGGGCACCCTGCACGAGGGTGCCGCGGCGCTCGTGGCCGCGGTCGCGCCCACGCCGAGCCCCGACGACGAGTACGCCGCGCTGCTCGAGGCGCAGCGCTACGCCCACAGCCTCGGCATCACGGGGTGGCACGACGCGATCGTCGGCGACTACTTCGGGGCGAGCGACACCGCGCTCGTCTACCGTCGCGCGCTCGCGGAGGGACGAGTCACCGTCGACGTGGTCGGCGCGCTGTGGTGGGACCGCGCTCGCGGCACCGAGCAGGTCGCTGAGCTCGTGGCGAAGCGCGAGGCGCACGCGCGCGACCTCGGCCCCGCATCCCGCTTTCGTCTCTCGGCCGTCAAGATCATGGCCGATGGCGTCGTCGAGAACGGCACCGCCTCGATGCTCGAGCCCTACCTCGGGGAGTTCGGTGAGGGCGAGCACCCGCGCGGCATCGCCTTCGTCGGCGGGCAGGCCCTCACCGACGCGGTCATCGCGCTCGACGCGGCGGGCTTCAGCGCGCACATCCACGTCATCGGAGACCGGGCGACGCGCGACGCGCTCGACGCGTTCGAGGCGGCTTCCATCGCCAACGACTGGCCTTCGCGCCCGACGACGGATGCCCGCCGCCACCACCTCGCCCACCTGCAGTTCGTGCATCCCGACGACGTGGCCCGGTTCGCCGCCCTCGGCGTGACGGCGAACATGCAGGCGCTCTGGGCCTGCTACGAGCCGCAGATGCGCGAGCTGACCGTGCCCGTCGTCGGCCCCGAGCGCACCGCGACGCAGTACCCGTTCGCGAGCATCCTGCGCACCGTCGGCGCCACGGATGTTCGCCCGCGGCTGTGCGCCGGCAGCGACTGGCCCGTCTCGACCCCCGACCCGTGGCAGGCGATCCACGTCGCGGTGAACCGCACGCTTCCCGTCGACGACCCCGAGCACGACCCCGAGCCGCTGCTCGCGCACGAGGCGCTCACGCTCGCCGAGGCGCTCGACGCCTACACCGCCGGGTCGGCGTTCATCAACGGGCGCGGGCCGGGCGATGCGCACGTCACGGGACTCATCGAGGTTGGGGCGGTCGCCGACCTGGCCGCGACCGACCGCGACCCGTTCGCGGGGCCCGCGCCGAGCATCCACGCCACCCGCACGGTCGGCACCTGGGTCGCGGGCCGCCGCGTGCACGGCTGAGTCAGTCGAGCTCAGAGCCGTCGGCGGCGGCGTCCACCACAGCGGCGTCGTCCACCGCGGCACCCTCGCCGTCGTCGTCGCCGTCGTCGTCGTCGCCCTCGCTGTCGTCGCCGTCGCGGTCGTCGCCCTCGCGGTCGTCGCGCGGCACGATCGTGGCGGTGAGCAGGTCGGCGGCCGCGGCGAACACGGCGTCGGCATCCGTGGGCACCAGGGCGGTGCGCTGCGCGGCGAGCGCCTCGTCGGCGAGCACCTCGAGCAGCCCGGCCGCTCGCAGGCGCTCGCGCAGCGCGTCGAAGCCGGCGGTCGGTGCGGTGCGCACGCGCGGGCCCGGATGCGGATCGGCGGGGTGCGCGGGCAGGCTCACGTCCTCCCACCGCACGGGGGCCGAGCCGCGGTTGTCGACCACGACACCGCTCGCGCGCTCGCGGAACCCCCGTCGCGATTCGAGCGCGCGGCGGCTCGGATACGGCAGGTGCAGCATCACCAGGTCGGGCGACACCTCCACCGGCGCCTGCCCACCGACGCGACCCGCGCGGCGCGCGCGCACGCGGTGCGAGCCCCATCGCACCCAGCGGTCGGCGAGCCCTCCGGGCTCGAGCCGCACGATCGCGCGCACGTTGGGCGAGCGCGCGAAGTAGCCGGCGTCGGCGGCCGCGACCCCCTCGGCGGGGCCGAGGGCGAACCGGGTCGGCGCCGTCAGCGTCTCGACTCCCCACCGCTCGACGTCGCGGCGCTGCAGCACGTTCTGGTGCGGCACCAGCAGGCCGATGCTGCTCGCACGCACGAGCCACGCGTGCACGGCATCCCGCAGGCGACCGTCGGTGCCGAGGGCAGACGCGCCGGAGGCCGGCGACCCCGCCGGTGCGGCGATCGGGGCGGGAAACTCGTCGGCGTCGACGTGCAGGTAGGCATGCGCGCCGTCGTTCTGCGCCATCCGCAGCAGCAGGCTGTGCACCCCCGACTGCGCGTAGGGCGCGGTCTGCTTGCGGATGATCCGCAGCTCGCTGCGCCCGGCGGTGAGCGCCTGCAGCTGGGCGAGGGGGATGCTCTCGTTGAGGTGATCGACGAGGTAGATGAGGTCGAACCCGAGCGCCACGAGATTGGCCACGACCACCGGCAACGTGTCGTCGGCGGCCCGGAACTGGCAGCCTGCCGCCAGCCGCACGTCGGCCGCGGTCGATGGGGCAGGATGAGCCATATGGCGAGCGTAACGGGGGCCCCGCTGTCTGACCTCGACGAGGCCGTGCTGCGCGGATTCGTGCACGGGCGGCCCGCCGTCGTCGCGCCGGGCCTCGCCGGGCGAGACGAACGGGCGGCGGTGCAGGATGCCCTCCGCGCGCTCGACCCCGCGATCGCGCTGCCCGCCGAGGCGCCGCGCGAGCTGCCCGCGCTCCTCGCCGCGCTGCCGCTCGGCGCGCTCGTGCTGCTCATGGGGGCGGCGCGGCTCGCGACCGCGCGCGCCGTCATCGCGCACGCCCCGCGGCCGGTCACTCTTCTCTGGCGCGGCTATGTCGACCGCTCGCGCGACCACCGCATCGAGCAGCTCGTGCTGCCCGACCGCCTCGTGCAGCGCTGGGCCGTCTTCGAGCTTCCGGCGGCCTAGCCCGCGAGCTGCTTGCGGATGCGCTGCACCGAGATCGGGCCCTGCGCGCCGAGCGGCTGCGCGAAGAGCGAGAGGCGCAGCTCTTCGAGCATCCAGCGGGCCTCGCGGATGCGGGGCTCGGGCTCGGCCGCGATCGGCAGAGTTCCGCCGGCCGCCGTGTAGAGCTCGACGGCCTGCTGCACTTCAAGCATCCAGGCCCGGTCGCGGCCCAGGTTGTCGGCGAGTCGCTCGACCCGGTACGCGATGCCGCGCAGGTAGACGACCAGCCGGGGGAGGCGGGCGAGGCCCGTGCGCGCGATGAATCCGTCGTGCACGAGGGCGTTGAGCTGCTCGCGCGCGTCGGCGAGCGGCGCCATCAGCTGCAGGCTCGAGCTGCGCGTGATGAGCACGTCGACCTCGCGCGCCGCCGCCAGCACGGCCGCGGTCGTCGCCACGATGCCGAACAGACGGTCGGGCAGGCCGGCGTTGACGCGGTCGCGCAGAGACTCGAAGCTCACGCGATCCCACGGAAGAGCATCCCGCGCATCGGCGTTCGGATCGGCGGAGCTGAGCTCGGCGTCGATCACGGCCCGCAGCGCGTCGTCGATGAGCGCGGCCGTCGAGCGGTAGGGCGAGGCGCCGAGGCTGAGCTTCTCGGCACTCGTCAGGTGCTGCTGGATGTACGCGAGCGGTGACGGAACCCCCAGCTGCACGAGCCGGCGAACTCCCGCACGGTGCGCCGCCACCTGGTCGGCGACCGCGGTCTGCAGTCGGATCGCCACCGAGCCGCCCTCATCGACGAGCGCAGGGTAGGCGCGAATCGTGGTCTCGCCGCGGCGCATGTCGAGCTGCCGGGGGAGGGTGCCGGGCGCTGCACCGGAGCCGGCGCCCAGGGTGTCGTCCCACACCGTGATGCCGCCGCGCTCGATCGGCGCGCGGGCCGCCGCGGTCGCCACCTTCGCCACCGAGTCGCGCGTGCGCGTCTTCAGCTTGTGCTGCAGCGCGGGCAGGTCGGTGCCGCGTGCCAGCCGGTTGCCGCGCTCGTCGACGACGGCGTAGCCCATGCGCAGGTGCGGCGGCAGGCGATCGGCGTCGAAGTCACTCGGGTCGACGGGTGTGAAGGTCTGGCGGCGGATCTCCTCGGCGAGGAAGGCCGTGAGCGGCAGCTGCCGCAGATCGGCGCCCGCGGGCACGGCGGCGAGCAGCCGGGTCGCCCAGTCGGCGGCGGGCACCACGTTGCGGCGGATCGCCTTCGGCAGGGTCTTGAGCAGCGCGGTCACGAGCTCGTGCCGCAGTCCCGGCACGAGCCAGTCGAAGCCGGCGGTCTCGAGCCGGGGCAGCAGGGGCAGCGGCACGGTGACGGTGACGCCGTCGTCGGCGGCACCGGGCTCGAAGCGGTAGCCGACGCTGAGCGTCTGATCGCCGAGGGTGAGCCGGGTGGGGTAGGCGTCGTCGTCGATCTGCGGCTCGTCGGCCTCGATGAGGTCGGCCCGCTGCAGCGTGAGCAGTTCGGGATGCTCGCGGCGGGCATCCCGCCACCACCGCTCGAAGCGGCGCACGTCGGTGACGTCGTCGGGGATGCGCTGCTCGAAGAACTCGACGAGCCGCTCGTCGTCGAGCAGGATGTCGCGCCGACGCTGGCGCTCCTCGAGCTGCTCGAGCTCGCGCCGCAGCCGCGCGTTGTCGCGCACGAACTGGGTGAGGCGCTTGTCGAGCCGGGAGACATCCCACTCGCCCTGGACGAGCGCGTGGCGGATGAACAGCTCGCGCGCGAGCGGGGCGTCGATGCGGGCCAGCTGCACCCGTCGGCGCGGCACGATCGGCACCCCGTAGAGCGTCACCTTCTCGTCGACGACCGCGGAGCCCTGGCTCTTCTGCCAGCGCGGCTCGCTGTACTGCTTCTTCGCGAGGTCGCCCGCGAGTGCCTCGGCCCACGCCGGGTCGATCGCGGCGACCGTGCGGGCGAACAGGCGGCTCGTCTCGACGAGCTCGGCGGCCATGACGGCGGCGGGCGGCTTCTTCGCGAGGCCCGATCCGGGGTAGACGACGAAGCGGCGCCCGCGCGCGCCGAGGAACTCGCGGCCGCGGGCAGGGCGGGCGTCGCCCTTCGCGTCCTTTCCGCGCGCACCCTTCTGGTTGGTGCCGGTCGCGGCGTCGCGGTCGTCGCGCAGGCCGATGTGGCTGAGCAGGCCCGAGAGCAGGGCGCGGTGGATCGCGTCGGCGTCGCTCGACTCGGGCATCGGGCCTTTGGGCCGCGCATCCTTCGGCAGCAGCCGCAGCACCTGCCGCTCGACGTCGGCCCACTCGCGCACGCGCAGGTAGTTGAGAAACTCGGCGCGCACCTCTTTGCGGAACTGGTTTCCGCTGAGCTCGGCCTGCCGCCTCTGCAGGTGCCGCCACAGGTTCAGCAGCGTGATGAAGTCGCTCGTCGGGTCGCGGAAGCGGCTGTGCAGCTGGTCGGCCGTCTCGCGCCGGTCGGCGGGCCGCTCGCGCGGGTCTTGGATGCTCAGCCCCGCGACGATCGCGACGACCTCCCGCACCACCCTGAGCTTCTGGGCCTCGACGACCATGCGCGCGTACCGCGGGTCGAGCGGCAGTTGCGCGATGGCGCGCCCGACCTTCGTGATGCGCAGGTCGCCGCGCCCGGGCTCCAGCGCGCCCAGCTCGCGCAGCAGCTCGAGCCCGTCGGCGATGCCGCGCTTGTCGGGCGGCTGCAGGAATGGGAAGCGCTCGATGTCGCCCAGCCCGATCGCGATCATCTGCAGAATCACGGCCGCGAGGTTGGTGCGGAGGATCTCGGGCTCGGTGTACGCGGGCCGCCGCTCGTAGTCGGCCTCGGAGTACAGCCGGATGGCGATGCCGTCGCTCGTGCGGCCCGAGCGGCCCGAGCGCTGGTTGGCGCTCGCCTGCGAGATCGGCTCGATCGGCAGCTGCTGCACTTTCGAGCGCGTGGAGTAGCGGCTGATGCGCGCCGTGCCGGTGTCGACGACGTAGCGGATGCCGGGCACGGTGAGGCTCGTCTCGGCGACGTTGGTGGCGAGCACGATGCGGCGACGGATGCCCGCGGGGGGCCGCTCGAAGACCCGGTGCTGCTCGGCCGCACTGAGCCGGCCGTACAGCGGCAGCACCTCGGTGGCGGCGCCGCGCGGGCCCTGGCGGGCGAGGTGCCCGCGGAGGGCATCCGCCGCGTCGCGGATCTCGTTCTCGCCGCTGAAGAAGACGAGCACGTCGCCGTCGCCTTCGCGGCCCAGCTCGTCGACCGCGGCGATGACACCGTCGACCATGTCGATCGCCGCGCCGGGGGTCGCCGCGCCGGGGGTCGCCGCGCCGGGGGTCGCCGGGCCGTCGTCGTCGCTGTCCGGATCGGTGAGGTTGTTCGTGTCGGCGTCGTCAGGCACGAGCGGCCGATAGCGGATCTCGACCGGGTAGGTGCGCCCGCTCACCTCGATGACGGGCGCGGGTGTGCCGTCGGCCGCCGCGAAGTGCCGTGCGAAGCTCTCGGGGTCGATCGTCGCCGAGGTGATGACGACCTTCAGGTCGGGGCGGCGGGGCAGCAGCTGCTTGAGGTAACCGAGCAGGAAGTCGATGGTGAGGCTGCGCTCGTGCGCCTCGTCGATGATGATCGCGTCGTAGGCGCGCAGCTCGCGGTCGCCGCGCAGGGCGGCGAGCACGATGCCGTCGGTCATGAGCGTGACCCGGGTGCCCGCGCTCACCTGGTCGGTGAAGCGCACTTTGTAGCCGACGAGCCCGCCGAGCTCGCTGCCGAGCTCCTCGGCGACGCGCTCGGCGATGGTGCGGGCGGCGATGCGCCGCGGCTGGGTGTGGGCGATGCTCTCGCGCCCCAGCCCGAGCAGGACCTTCGGCAGCTGCGTCGTCTTGCCCGACCCGGTCTCGCCCGCGACGATGACAACCTGGTGGGCGGCGATCGCGGCGGCGATGTCGTCGCGCCGCTGCGACACCGGCAGGTCGGGCGGGTAGGTGATCGCCAGCCCCGGGATGCGGGGCTCCGGTCGATCGTCGGGCGCAGTCATGAGCCCTCCAGTCTAGGCGCCGCCCGCCCTGCGCCCCCGTACCGAGTGCCTATCCCTTCTCCTCGTGCGCCGCTGCACGGGCCGTCGTGCTCCCCTCCACACGCCCCGCACCGCCCCCTGCACCTCCACTTCTGTTGTGTGAAGCCGTTCTGACGTCAGAACGGCTTCACACTCGCCGAATGCATTTGCTCTTTCTGCTGGGGCATCCGATCCGGTGGCGAATTGTCGAGATCCTCGCGAGCGGCGAGCACACTGCCGGCGAACTGTGCGAGGCGATCGTCGCCGAGCGTCGCGTCGAGAGAACGGCGGTCTCGTACCACTTGCGGATTCTCACCGAGGCGGACGTGATCGCTGCACGGCCGTCGTGGTCGTCCATCGTCTACCGGATGCATCCCCGCCTGATCGGGGCGCTCACACTGATCACGCAGGGCCTCACCGAGAAGAGGGATGGCGCGTGGTTCGACGACATCGTGCTCCGTGACGATGTCGACACCGTCCACGAGAGCGTGCTGCGGCCCGACGCGCGGCTCGCCGAGTGCTGGTGTATACGAAAGATCACCGTGGTCCGCAACATCTAGCGTCAAGTGCGCTCAATGTATACATTGAGGGCATGAGCACGGCCGCCGATCGCGCGTTTGACGCCCTCCGGGCGGCGATCATCGACGGCGAGCTCGCGCCGGGTTCCCCGCTCACCGAGGTCGAGCAGGCCGCACGTCTCGGGGTGAGTCGCACTCCCGTGCGCGAGGCCTTCGCGCGCCTCATCGCCGCCGGGCTCGTCACCGAACGCGGTCCCCGCACGCTCGTCGTCAGCGAGATCGAGGCAGATGACGTCGACGCGCTGTTCGAGCTGCGCACCGCCCTCGACGAGCAGGCCGCCCGGCTCGCCGCCCGCCGGGTCGCCAACAGTGCGAGCGTCGGCGAGCGATTCTCCGAGCTCGCCGCGCGCTTCGCGGCCGTCGACCGGGCGGCGCTCGCCGCGGATGATCCGCAGCGGCACGGCTACTACGCGCTCGTCGCCGAGTTCGATGCCGCGCTCGACAACAGCCTGAGCAGCAGCCCGTACCTGGCGGCGGCGATCCAGAGCACGCGCGTGCACCTGGCCCGCGTGCGCCGCCTCGCTCGCGACGACGACGACCGTCTCGCCCGCAGCGCCGCCGAGCACGCCGCCATCGCCCGCGCCATCGCCGACGGCGACCCCGAACGCGCGGCCGCCGCGACCCGGCTGCACCTGCACGAAGCCCTCACGAGCATCCACACCCATCTGCCGCGCCGCGGCGAGAACCGACAGAAGGAACGAGCATGACCACGACCCACACCGTGCGCACCCACAAGAGCAGCGAGCACCTGCCGCCCGCCGAGCAGCTGGCCGGAAAGCTGGCCGCACTCGCTGCCGAGCAGCACCGCCCGCTCGACGACCGCGCCGTCGACATGGTCATCAACCGCGTCATCGACAACGCCGCCGTCGCCGTCGCCAGTCTCGAGCGGGCACCGGTCGTGAGCGCGCGGGGGCAGGCGGAAGCGCATCCGTACACGCCGGGCGCCACCGTCTTCGGGCTCGACGCGGCACAGCGGGTCAGCCCCGAGTGGGCCGCCTGGGCCAACGGCGTCGCCGTGCGCGAGCTCGACTACCACGACACCTTCCTCGCCGCCGACTACTCGCACCCCGGCGACAACATCCCGCCGATCCTCGCCGTCGCGCAGCACACCGGCGCCGACGGCCCCCAACTGATCAAGGGCCTGCTGACCGGCTACGAGATCCAGATCGACCTCGTGCGCGCCATCTGCCTGCACGAGCACAAGATCGACCACGTCGCCCACCTCGGCCCGAGCGCCGCCGCGGGCATCGGCACCCTGCTGGGGCTGCCGCAGGAGACGATCTTCCAGGCCATTGGCCAGGCCCTGCACACCACGACCGCCACGCGGCAGTCGCGCAAGGGCGAGATCTCGACGTGGAAGGCGCACGCCCCCGCCTTCGCCGGAAAGATGGCCGTCGAAGCCGTCGACCGGGCGATGCGCGGCCAGACCAGCCCGAGCCCCATCTACGAGGGGGAGGACGGCGTCATCGCTTGGCTGCTGAGCGGCCCGGATGCCCGCTACGAGGTTCCGCTGCCCGATGCCGGCGAGCCGCTCACGGGCATCCTCGACAGCTACACGAAAGAGCACTCGGCCGAATACCAGGCGCAGGCCTGGATCGACCTCGCGCGTCGCCTCGGCACCGAGCGCCCCGAGCTGCGCGACCCCGCCAACGTGAAGAGCATCGTGCTGCACACGAGCCACCACACGCACTACGTCATCGGCTCGGGCGCGAACGACCCGCAGAAGTACGACCCGACCGCGAGCCGCGAGACGCTCGACCACTCGATCCCGTACATCGTCGCCGTCGCGCTGCAAGACGGAGCGTGGCACCACGTCGACTCGTACGCCCCCGAGCGCGCGGCCCGCCCCGACACGGTCGCGCTGTGGCAGAAGATCACCACGACCGAAGACGCCGAGTGGACCCGCCGCTACCACTCCCTCGACCTCAGCGAGAAGGCTTTCGGCGGCCGCATCGAGATCGAGCTCACGAACGGCGAGACGATCGTCGACGAGATCGCCGTCGCCGACGCGCACCCGCTCGGTGCGCGGCCCTTCGGTCGGGCCGAGTACGTGGGCAAGTTCCGGATGCTCGCGGAGGGCATCCTCGCCCCCGACGAGATCGACCGCTTCCTCGATGTCGCCCAGCGCCTGCCCGAGCTGACCCCGGCCGAGCTCGGCGGCCTCACCGTGACGGCCGCGACTCCCGGGTCGCCCGCAGCCCCGAAGGGACTCTTCTGATGCTCTCGACCACGACCACGGCCACCCAGCGCCGCCAGGCCTTCCGCGCCGGGCTCGCGAGCGGACGCCTGCAGGTGTTCCCCGGGGCTTTCACCCCGCTGAGCGCCCGGCTCATCCAGGACAAGGGCTTCGACGGCGCCTACATCTCGGGCGCCGTCATGGCCGCCGAGCTGGGCCTGCCCGACATCGGCCTCACGACGCTCAGCGAGGTCGCGCAGCGGGCACACCAGATCAGCCGCATGATCGACCTGCCGACCCTCGTCGACGCCGACACCGGCTTCGGCGAGCCCATGAACGTGGCCCGCACGGTGCACGAACTCGAAGACGCGGGTGTCGCGGGCCTGCACCTGGAGGACCAGGTCAACCCCAAGCGCTGCGGGCACCTCGACGGCAAGGCCGTCGTCGACCTCGACACGGCGGTCAAGCGCATCCGGGCCGCCGTCGACGCCCGCCGCGACCCCGACCTCGTCATCATGGCGCGCACCGACATCCGCGGAGTGGAAGGCATGGATGCCGCGATCGACCGCGCGAAGGCGCTCGAGGCGGCCGGTGCCGACGCCATCTTCCCCGAGGCGATGGCGAGCCTCGACGAGTTCGAGCAGATGCGGAAGGCCGTGAGCGTGCCGATCCTCGCCAACATGACCGAGTTCGGCAAGAGCGAGCTCTTCACGCACCAGCAGCTCGCCGACGTCGGCGTGAACCTCGTCATCCACCCGGTGTCGCTGCTGCGCGTCGCGTTCGGCGCCATCGAGCGGGCGCTCGACACCCTGCAGGCGACCGGAACCCTCGACGGCGAGGTCGCGGGCATGCAGACTCGAGGCAGGCTCTACGAGCTGCTCGACTACGAGGCGTACAACGCCTTCGACGCGGGCATCTACACCTATAGCGGCCGCTGAACGCGGCCGTGCCCGACACCGGCCACTGACCCACAAGGAGACCGACATGCTCGACGACATCAAGAAGGGCCTGGCCGGCGTCGTCGTCGACACGACGGCCATCAGCAAGGTCAACCCCGAGACGAACTCGCTGCTCTACCGCGGGTACCCCGTGCAGCAGCTCGCCGAGCGCTGCACGGCCGAGGAGGTCGCCTACCTGCTGTGGCACGGCGAGCTTCCCGACGCGGCCCAGCTGGCGGCCTTCGAGTCGCTCGAGCGCTCGCTGCGGCACCTCGACCCGACGGTGAAAGACGCGATGGATGCGCTGCCGCGCGCCGCGCATCCCATGGACGTCGTGCGCACCGCCGTCAGCGTGCTCGGCGCTCTCGACGCCACCCTGACCGACAACGGCTCGTGGACCGACGCTGACCTCACCCTCGAGCGCAGCATCCGCCTGTGGGCGCAGCTGCCCGCGATCGTCGCGTACGCCCAGCGGCGGATGCGCGACCAGGAGCTCGTCGAGCCGCGCGACGACCTCGGCTACTCGGCGAACTTCCTGCACATGACCTTCGGCGAGGTGCCTGAGCTGGTCGTCGTGAACGCCTTCGACGTGTCGATGATCCTGTACGCCGAGCACTCGTTCAACGCCTCGACGTTCACGGCGCGCGTCATCGCCTCGACGCTCAGCGACGTCTACTCGGCGGTGACGGGTGCGATCGGCGCGCTCAAGGGCCCCCTGCACGGCGGCGCGAACGAGGCGGTCATGCACGTCTTCCGCGAGGTCGGCACAGCGGATGCGGCGGCCGGGTGGCTCGCCGACGCCCTCGCCGCGAAGCGCAAGATCATGGGCTTCGGGCACCGGGTCTACAAGAACGGCGACTCGCGCGTTCCGACGATGAAGGCCGCGCTCGAGACGCTCGTCGCGCACTACGAGCGACCGGAGGTGCTCGACCTCTACGACGCGCTCGAGCGGGCGATGGACGAGGCGAAGGGCATCAAGCCGAACCTCGACTACCCGTCGGGCCCGGCCTACGACCTCATGGGCTTCGAGACCGAGATCTTCACGCCGCTGTTCATCGCTGCCCGCGTGACGGGCTGGACGGCGCACGTTCGCGAGCAGCTCGCGGCCAACGCGCTCATCCGCCCGCTGAGCCTGTACACCGGGCCCGACGAGCGCGCGGTGCCGCAGCCCCTCTAGGGGCGGCCGCCGAGCGTTCGCGATGCGAACAGCGAGAAGGTCGGTCTTCGCTCAGCGAACAGGCCGGCCAGGTCGATCGCGCGCGATCGTCGGCAGCGCCGTACCGTCGGAGGGTGCACCTCTCGACGGCCATCGCTCTCGCGACCACCCAGGCGCCCACCCACTGGTGGGGCCTGATCGTCGCCGCGGCGGTCATCGGCGCCGCGGCGTGGGTCGCCGGCGCGGGGCGGCCGCTGCGCGGGTCGAACCCTCGACAGTAGTCGGGGGAGAATGGGGTCATGACTGACGCGATCCCGACTCCCTTCCTGACCCTCCACGACGGCCATCGCATCCCGCAGTTCGGGCTGGGGGTCTGGCAGGTCGACGATGACGAGGCCGAGCGCGTCGTCGGCGAGGCGATCGAGGTCGGCTACCGCCACATCGACACCGCGCGCGTCTACAAGAACGAGACGGGCGTCGGCAAGGCGATCGCGGCGAGCGGGGTGCCGCGCGACGAACTCTTCATCACGACCAAGCTGTGGAACAGCGACCAGGGCCGCGACACCGCCCGCGGTGCGCTGGAGGCGAGCCTCGAGCGTCTCGGCCTCGAGCAGGTCGACCTGTACCTCATCCACTGGCCGGCGCCGAAGTACGGCAAGCACGTCGAGACCTGGGAGGCCCTCATCGAGCTGCGCGAGGCGGGTCTCGCCCGGTCGATCGGCGTCTCGAACTTCCTGCAGACCCACCTCGACGACCTCGCCGCGGCGACCGATGTCGTGCCGGTGGTCAATCAGATCGAGCTGCACCCCGCCTTCCAGCAGCGCGACCTGCGCGCGTTCCAGGCCGAGCGGGGCATCCTGACCGAGTCGTGGAGCCCGCTCGGCAGCGGCAACTACGACCTCGCCGAGCTGCCCGGCTTCGCCGCGATCGCCGAGCGGCACGGCAAGAGCGTGCAGCAGATCGCGATCCGCTGGCACCTGCAGGAGGGCCTGATCGTCTTCCCGAAGACGACTCGTCGCGAGCGGCTCATCGAGAACGCCGACGTCTTCGACTTCGAGCTCTCGGCCGACGAGATGGCGACGATCGCGGCCTGCGACCGCGACCAGCGCGTGGGTGCGCACCCGCTCAACACCGACTTCTAGGCGCGATCGTCGGCGCGTTTCTCCCGGAGCCCGGGGGTTCGCCTCCGCCGGTTGGCTCGTTCGTCGCCCATCGAGCACCCGTGACGGGTCAGGGAGATAGCCCCTTCCAGAACTGCGGATGCAAATGAACACGGTTCAGGTCGATCCGCAGTTCTGGAAGGACAGCCAGCCGAATGAGTGCGCAGCGTCTCGCGACGCGCTCAGTGATGCAGGCATCACCCGGCATGGGCGGCGCTCTCTTCGCCGTCCCGCGCGTCGCCTCGCCGAGAACGCGAGCCGACGGTGGCGGGATGCGGGCTCGCGCTAGAGCGCGACCTCGGTGCGCACGCCCAGGGGTGTGGCGGCGAGCAGCGGCCCGCCCGCGGACGAGTTGAGCCCGGCGAACTCGCGCTCGAGGGCGTCGCGGCCCTCGCTGAAGTGCGTCCACTGGTCCACGTGCAGCCCCACGACCCGCCGTGCACCGAGCGCGAACGCCGCGGCCCGCGCGCGCTCGGCCGTGAGGGTGAGGGGCGCGTCGATGTCATCGACGCGGGCGGCTCCGGCGAACAGGAGCGCAGCATCCACGTGCCCATAGCGGGCGGCGACCGCCTCGACGACCGCGACCTCCGAGTTGTCGCCCGAGACGTAGACGGTCGGCTGCCCGGGGGCGCGCAGCAGAAAGCCGCACACGGGCCCGAGCCGCTCGGCCCACTCGTCGGGGCCGTGCTGCGCGGGCAGCGCGATGAGTCGCGCGCCTTCGGGTGCGCGGTCGGCGACGGCCGCCCCCACGACGGTCGGGTCGTCGAGCGCGATCTCCTCGTCGTCGTCGAGCCCGATCACGCGGGCCGTGCCGCCGCGCGCCGCGAGGTCGCGCGCGCCGGCGGCCGTCGTGACCACGAGCGGCAGGGAGATCGCGAGATCGCGGCCGGCCAGGTCGAGGTTGTCCTCGTGGTGGTGGTGCGACACCAGGGCGGCGTCGATGCGCCCGAGGTCGGCGGCGGCCACCGCGGGCGGCGCCGTCTTCTCGAGCGCGTCGGGCTCGTCGCCGTACCGCCGCGGCTCATCGAACGTCGGGTCGAGCAGCAGACGCAGCCCCGCCCACTCGAGCAGGGCGGTCGGCCCGCCGACGACGGTGACGGCGATGGATGCGGAGCTCGTGGTCATGCCGCGACCCTAGCCGCCCACCCTGGGCAGCCACGTCGCGACCGCGCCCGAGTGGCCCGCCACGAACACGGCGTACAGGGTGTACGCGGACCACGCGATCGCGACCACCGTCACCGCGACCTTCGCGGCGAAGAGCAACGGCGGGCGCGGGGCACCGGCCGCCCGACGGCGCGCGTCGAGCAGGTCGACGACCGCCCACGCGATGCCGATGAGCAGCAGCGCCCCGGCGACGATCGGCACGATCTCGCCCGCGGCGACATGCACGCGCGGCTCGCCGACCCGCTCGGTGAGGGCCTCGCCCGATTCGGCGGCGACCCACGCCGCGAGGGCGCCGACCGCGAGCACCGCGACGACACCCCAGCGCACGAGCGCCGGCACCCGGGGCAGCAGCGCGACCACGATGAGGGCGAGCGCGGCGACCGGCAGCACGACGACCGCGAGGTGCACGATCAGCGGGTGCACCGGCAGGCCGCCGATCAGGTCGAAGGGGCCGCCGATGTCGCGCGCGAGCGCAGCCAGAGCAATGGTCATGGGGTGACTGTAGCCCCGCATCCCACCGCCGCGGCAGAGGTCAGCGCACCTGCTTCTTCGCCGAGATGACGCCGGTGTCGAACCCCATGAGGTGCAGACCGCCGTGGAAGCGCGCGTGCTCGACCTTGATGCAGCGGTCCATGACGACCGTGAGGCCCTTCGACTCGCCGTAGCGGGCGGCCTCCTCGTTCCAGATGCCGAGCTGCACCCAGACGGTCGGGGCGCCGACGGCGATCGCATCGTCCATGACCGACGGGATGTCGCTGGCCTTGCGGAACACGTCGACGATGTCGGGCACCTCGGGCAGCGAGGCGAGGTCGGGGTACGCCGGCTGACCCAGGATCTCGGTCGCGTTCGGGTTGACGAAGTACACCCGGAAATCGCTCGACTGCTGCAGGTAGGTGCCGACGAAGTACGACGAGCGCGCCGGGTTCGGCGAGGCGCCGACGATCGCCACCGAGCGGGCGCGGCGCAGGATGCCCAGCCGCTCCTTCGCGGAGGGCCCCACCCACGTGCGCTGCGACTTCAGCAGCTTCGCGAGCGGCGAGCTCGCCGGGATGGCGCAGGTCAGGCCGTTCGCGAGGGTGACGGTCGCCGTGTCGGCGGCCGTTTCGGACGCTGCCGTGGTGGTGTCGCTCATGCCGAGGCTCCCTTCAGGGCCGCATCCAGAGCCTGATCGAGGTCGAAGATGATGTCGTCGGCGTCTTCGATGCCCACCGAGAGGCGCACGAGGCCGGGGTGCACGCCGCCGTCGACGAGCTGCTGCTCGGTGAGCTGCGCGTGCGTCGTCGAGGCGGGGTGGATGATGAGCGTCTTGGCGTCGCCGATGTTGGCGAGGTGGCTCGCCAGGTTCACGTTCTCGATGAGGCCCTGCCCGACAGCGCGGCCGCCCTTCACGACGAAGCCGAACACCGAGCTCGGGCCGAGCGGCAGGTACTGCTTCGCGCGCTCGTGGTGGCGGTGCGAGGGCAGTCCGGCCCAGTTGACCGTCTCGATGCGCGGGTCGGCCTCGAGCCACTCGGCGACGCGGCGCGCGTTGTCGACGTGCGCCTGCATGCGGTACGGCAGGGTCTCGACGCCCTGCGCGAGCAGGAAGGCCGAGTGCGGGGCGAGGGCCGGGCCGATGTCGCGCAGCTGCTCGGCGCGCAGGCGGGTGAGGAAGGCGTACTCGCCGAAGTTGCCGTACCAGGTGAGCCCGCCGTAGTGCGCGACGGTCTCCTCGAACAGCGGGAAGTTGTGGTTCGACCAGTCGAAGCGGCCCGACTCTACGACGACGCCGCCGAGGGTGGTGCCGTGGCCGCCGAGAAACTTCGTGGCCGAGTGCACGACGATATCGGCGCCCCATTCGATCGGGCGGCACAGGTAGGGCGTGGCGATGGTCGAGTCGATGACGAGCGGCAGCTCGGCCGCGTGCGCCACGTCGGCGAGGCCGGAGATGTCGGCGATGTCACCGCTGGGGTTGGCGATGGTCTCGGCGAAGACGAGCTTCGTGCGGCCCGGGATGATCGCCGCGGCGTAGTCGGCCGGGTCGTCGCTCGCGACGAAGGTGGTCTCGACCCCGAACCGGCGCAGGGTCACGTCGAGCTGGGTGACCGAGCCGCCGTAGAGGTTCGACGAGGCGACGATGTGGTCGCCCGCACCCGCGAGCGAGGCGAAGGTGACGAACTGCGCGCTGAGGCCGCTCGAGGTGGCCACCGCCCCGAGTCCACCCTCGAGGCTCGCCACGCGCTCCTCGAAGCTCGCGACCGTGGGGTTCGCGAGGCGGCTGTAGATGTTGCCGTACTTCTGCAGCGCGAACCGGGCGGCGGCATCCTCGGTCGAATCGAACACGAAGGCGCTCGACTGGTAGATCGGCAGCGCACGTGCCCCCGAAGCGGAGTCGGGCACATTGCCGGCGTGCACGGCGCGCGTGCGGAAGCCATAGTCGCGGTCGGCCATGCCTCCCAGGCTAATCGGCGCGCGAGCGGGGCGGGCCGGCGGGCGTTACGCGACGTAATGTTCGTGGTCGGCCATCGCGCCCTCTCGTCGAGCATCGCGTCGATCGAGTGCTCGGAACGCGGCCCAGATCGCGGCCACCAGGATGCTGAATCCGATGAACACGCTCAACCAGAGCCCGAGCGGGGCCTCGTTGGTGACTCCGTCGGTCGTCGGCAGCACGAGCAAGCCGAACGCCACCGCGGTCGGGCCGGCAAGCGCGACCCAGACCAGTTTCGACTGGTCGAACAGGGTCTTGCCGTCGAGGAAGACAAGAGGCAGAAGTGCGACCAGCAGGCCGGTAATGCCTTCGTGAACCGCGGCGACGAGGGTCTCGGTCACGAAGACCGAGAGGAACGTCTCGGCGCCGCGGGGAATCGCGGAATCGATGATCGAGAACGCCGTCCACGCTGCGATCGAGACACCCAGCGTGACGAGCATGCGAGTGACGATGGCCCTGCGGTGATCGTCGGCGCGAGCGCTCGCGGCGAGCTCGATGCCGAGCACCAGGCCGATCAGGAGACCAGGGCTGAACTCGAGCATGCGGGACGCGATGACCCCGAGAACCGCGATGATGATCGCTCCGGGCTGGGTGATGATCGCACTGGGCACGTGCCACCGGCGACCGAGTACGGCGCCCGTGATCATGCTGGGCAGGTACACCACGAGAAGCAGGCCCACGGCGAGCGACGCGACAAGGCGCAGCGACGTCATGTCGAAGCCGAAGTTCGGGTCGGCGAAACCGAATGCGATGCTCGTGAGCACGATTACCACCGGTGGCGATGACCCCCACCTCGGAAGCGTGCTGGCCCAGTGCGAGAGGCGATTCACGGCGGGCAGCGCCCAGGCATAGAGCCAGCGCCAGCGATGGGCATTCGCCTCGAGAGTGGAGTTGAGGACCTCGGCGGGGATGCCGACGAGCAACAGGAAGAGCGCACCGAACGCGATTGCCCACAGCAGCCGGATCGGGTGCTCCCAGAGGTCAGGGAGTCCAGCGCTGAGGATGCTCGGCGACGCCGGATCATTGCGCTCGGAGATCGTCAGCGGAGCGAGCGCCCGAACGACGGGTGCGCTCTCGGCGAGTGATTCGGTCGGAAGCTCGGTGGCCGTCTCGGTCGTCGTGGGCGGCGCCGGTGGCGCAGGGACCCTCTCGGCGGGCGGTCCGGGTGGCGTCACCGAGAGATCGAGCAGTTCGAGGAACGGCTCGGGGGTCGAGGTCGGAGTCGGGGTCGGCGTGACCGTCGGCGTCGGCGTGACCGTCGGTGTCGGAGTGGGTGTCGCTGTCCGCGTCGGCGTCGGCGTCGGCGTGGGCGACGGAGGCGCTGCGCTGAGCGCTTGAGGGGGGACGACCGTGAAGTGCGCCGTGGCACTGCCCGCACTCTCGATGCCGGTCTCAGTCGCTCTGATCTTGTGATCGCCGAAAGGCCGTTCACCGTTCGGCGAGAGCGAGCACGTCCACGCGGTGGAGCCGGGCTGCGTCCCGGTGCACGACGACGTCACCGACGTCCAGCTGTTGCCGGGTGGCCGAAGCTCGACGGAGAGAGTTGCCTCGGCGGTCTTGCTGCCGGAGACCACAACGACACCGACCTGGCCGGCGCGTGACGCGTCGACGCTGATCGACACGCTGCTGGTGGCGGCCACGGCCGCTCCAGCGGCGATCATCATCATCGTCGAGGCCAGCGCGGCCGACAGGCTCGCGATGGCGATCAGACTGGCGCGGCGCGGGCGGAGGACCGCACGGGGACGGGCGGAGCGCTGGGGTGGGCGCATGCTCGCTTCTTTCGGGTCGAAGCGGAGTGTCGGGGTGGTCGAAACATACCCCCGTATGGGGGGTTCGCGCACTCGTTTTCTTAAGCATTTACGTCGGCGAAACACCACGCGCGACCGACTTGCCGAGCGATTGTAGTAATAATACGATGTCATCATGACGACGGATGCTCAGCCCACGCCGCCCGCCCCCCTCGCGCCGACCGCCCGCGGCGCGCGGGCGCTCGCCCCCGACGTCGCGCGCGGCCTCGTGCTGCTCGGCATCGCGGTCGCGAACGTGCCCTTCTTCCTGTACGGGCGCGAGCTGGGCATCCTGCTCAAGCCGGTGACGGATGCCGCCGCCGACCCCTGGGTCAACGCCCTCGTCGCGACGCTCGCCGACAACCGCAGCTACCCGCTCTTCGCCCTGCTGTTCGGCTACGGGTTGACGCAGCTGCTCACGCGCGAGCACGCGCGCGGAACCGAGTGGCCCGAGGCGCGGCGACTGCTGCTGCGCCGCAACGCCTGGCTCATCGCCTTCGGCGCCGCGCACGGCGTGCTGCTGTTCTTCGGCGACATCCTCGGCACCTACGGCCTGCTCGGCCTCGCGCTCGTGCTGCTGATCCGCGCATCGGGCCGCACGCTCGCGATCGTCGGCTGGCTGTCGTTCGGGTTCCTCATCATCGTCGGTGCGCTCGAGGGGCTCAGCGGGCTGCTCTCGAAGGCGGGCGGCGGGGTCGCCGTGCCGAGCGCCGCGCTGTTCAACTCGGCCGGGGCCGAGACGTATCCGCTCGCGGTGCTCGCGCGCCTCGGTGAGTGGACGATCGGCATGCTCTCGGTGCCGTTCGGCGGGCTCGGACTGCTCGCGCCCATGATCCTCGGCATGTGGGCGGCGCGGCGCCGGATTCTCGAGCAGCCCTTCCAGCACCGCCGCGCGCTGGGCCTGGTCGCGGGCATCGGCCTGCCGATCTCGGTGCTCGGCGCCCTGCCAATCGCCCTCGCCCTGCTGGGCGTCATCGAGCTGTCGCCGATCGCCGAGCCGTTCGCCGCGATGCTGCACGCCGCCACGGGCGCCGTCGGCGGTGCGGCCTACGTCGCCCTCATCGCCCTCATCGTCGGCGGGCGCGGCAGCGGGCGCGAGCTCGGCAGCCCCACGGCGAAGCCGGGCGGGCCGGTCTCACGCCTCTTCGCGGCCCTCGGGCAGCGGTCGCTCAGCGGCTACCTCACCCAGTCGCTCGTGTTCGTGATCGTCTTCGCGCCCTACGGGTTCGGGCTCGGCGCCACGGCGAGCGTCGCCGAGGCCACCCAGATCGCGGTCATCACGTGGCTCGCGACGCTCGTGCTGGCGGGGCTGCTGGCCGCGGCCGACCGCAGCGGGCCGGCCGAATGGCTGCTGCGCCGGGCGGTGTACGGGCGGCGGCGGTAGCCGTCGGCCGCGGCCGTGGACGCCGCGGCTCATGCGGCGGCCCCGACGGCACCGGTGCCGCTGCTCACGGGTTCAGATCCACGTCGGCAGCCAGTACCGCAGCCGCAGCTGCTCGATCGGGATCGGCGAGCCCGTCCACAGCGGCAGGAAGAACAGGCTGACGACGACGGCGAGAGCGAGCATCCCGACGACGATGATGCGGCCGATCGCCTGACGAGACCGGTCGGCATCGGCGGGCCCGAGGATCGCGCCGAGCACGATCGTCAGCGCGAGCACCAGGAACGGCGTGAGCACGATCGTGTAGAAGAAGAACATCGTGCGCTCGGGGTACAGCAGCCAGGGCAGCCAGCCGGCGGCGACCCCGGTGAGCACGAGGGCGATCGCCCAGCCGCTCGCGGGCATCCTGTTCGCGCGGTCGATGCCGGCGCGCGCCGCCCGCACCCGGGCGACGAGTTCGACGACCGCCCAGATGACGAGCGCGATCACGGCGGCGACGGCGGCGTACCAGATGAACGGGTTCGGGATGCCCGTGATGGCCTCGGCGGTGCCGTCGCCCCGGTCGAGGTAGTGCATGTACGTCGGCCGCAGCAGCAGGGGCCATCCGAGCGCGGGCGCTTCGTAGTTGTGCTCGCTCGTGACGCCCACGTGGTAGCCGTAGATGGCGGTCTGGTACTCCCACCAGTTCTGCAGCGCGTCGGGCAGCAGCCCGAACGGCCCGGCGAGCCGGTTGTCGTCGGTGACCTCGCGCGTGCGGCCGTAGCCGCCGCTCGTGATGAACCAGCCCGTCCAGGTCAGCAGGTGGGCGGCGAGCGCGGAGGGCAGCAGCAGGATCGCGCTGATCGGGGCCTGCCGCAGCAGGGTTCCGCTCGCCCACAGGGCGACGCCCGCGCGGCGGCGGTCGATCGCGTCGACGACGACGGTGAGCACCGCGAAGGCGGCGAGCAGGTAGAGGGCGCTCCATTTGACGCCGATCGCCAGCCCGAAGGTCACGCCGGCCCCGACGAGCCACGGGCGGCCCCAGAAGGCGGGGCCCCAGTCGCTCGGGCGCTCGTGCGCGTGGCGATGGGCGATCCACTCGTCGAGCTCGCGGCGCACCTGCCGCCGGTCGAGCACGAGCAGGATCACGGCGAGAACGATCAGCAGCGCCAGCACGCCGTCGAGCAGCGCGACGCGGCTCATGACGATCGCGTTGCCGTCGATCGCGATGAGCAGCCCGGCGATTCCGGTGAGGGCGAGGCGGCCGAGCAGCAGGTGCGCGAGCACCATGACGAGCCCGACGAGGGTGACGCCGGCGAGGGCCGTGCCGAGCCGCCAGCCGGCGGGGTTCTCGGGGCCGAGGGCGGCGAGCCCGAGGGCGATCACCCATTTTCCGAGTGGGGGATGCGCGACGAACGATGCGAGCTCGCTCGGGCTGCCCGGGGTGCCGGCCGCCCAGTTCGCGTTGGCATCGTCGGGCCACCGCCCTTCGTAGCCGAGCTGCCGCAGCGACTCCGCGTCTTTCACGTAGTAGGTCTCGTCGAAGACGAGCTCGGCGGGGTGCTCGAGGCCGATGAGCCGCGTCGCGGCGGCGACGCCGAGCACAGCGGCGGGAACGGCGATGCTCAGCACACGGGCGGACGTCGAGCGCCGTTGCGTCGCCTCGGGCCGTCCCTCCGTCACCTGCCCATCGTAGGCCGGGGAGCGCGCCAGGATGCGAGCCCGGCTGCCTGCCGGTGCCGCGGAGCGAGGGGGTGGGAGGATGGCCGCATGATCGTGCTCGCCGCCACGCCCATCGGCAACCTCGGCGACGCGAGCCGGCGCCTGGTCCAGGCGCTCGAGAACGCCGAGCTCGTCGTGGCGGAGGACACCCGCACGGCTGTGCAGCTCATGCGCGCCCTGGGTGTCGAGAACCGCCCGGCCCTCGTCGCGCTGCACGAGCACAACGAGCGTCAGAAGGCCGCCGAGCTGGTCGAGCGGGCGCGCGAGACCGACGTGCTCGTGCTCACCGACGCGGGCATGCCGGGCATCAGCGACCCGGGCTACGTGCTCGTCGAGGCCGCGATCGCCGCCGACGTCGCCGTCACGGCGCTGCCCGGCCCGAGCGCCGTGCTCACCGCGCTCGTGCTGAGCGGCCTGCCGACCGATCGCTTCGTGTTCGAGGGCTTCCTGCCGCGGTCGGGGCGCGCCGCAGCCCTGCGGGCGCTCGCCGCCGAGCCGCGCACGCTCGTCTTCTTCGAATCACCGCACCGCATCGGGGCGGCGCTCGCTGACGCGCGCGACGCCTTCGGGCCCGACCGCCGCGCGGCGGTCTGCCGCGAGCTGACCAAGAAGTTCGAGGAGGTCGCGCGCGGCACCCTCGCCGAGCTCGCCGCCCGGTTCAGCGACGGCGCTCGCGGAGAGATCGTGCTCGTCGTGGCGGGGGCGCCGGCCGGAGCATCCGCCGACCCGGATGCGGCGCTCGCCGACGTGCTGGCCCGTGTCGCGGCGGGGGAGCGCCTGAAGGATGCCGCTGCCGCCGTCGCCGCCACGACCGGGCTCGGCCGCCGCGAGCTCTACGAGGCCGCGCTCACGGCGCGCCGCGCGACGCCGTAGGTCTGCGACTCCGGTGCCGGGCCGGGTCAGCCGCAGGCGTCGACGAGGTCGAGCGTGACGGGCACGGCCTGGGGGCTGCCGTCGACGGTGATCGTGAGGCCGCCGACGCGCCCCGGCTCGGAGCCGGTGCGCTGCACCTCGACGCCGACGTAGGCGGCAACATCCGGATCGATCGCCTGCTGGTCGAGGTCGACGCCGTCGAACGCGGCGCGACCGCCGTCGTCGAACAGCACCGCGGTGCTGCGGGCCTCGTCGTCGAGGGCGAGGAAGCGGTCGACGATCTCGACGCCGGAGGATCCACTGAGCTCGACGCCCTCGATGACGATCGGGTCGCCGGAGGTGTTGCTGACGCCGACCGCGATCGTGCCGCGGTCGCCCTCAAGGCAGCCGCCGAGACCGAGCGGGTCGGTCGGCGAGCCGCTGCAGCCGGCGAGCGCGAGCACAGCGACGAGGGGGAGAGCGGCGAAGGTGCGGGCGGCGGTCACGCTCAGCACGCTACCGCGCGCGCCTCACGAACTGCCGCAGTGCGACCAGGGCGGCACGAAGCCGGTGTCGCCACCGCCGACGCTCGTCGACGAGAACCAGCCGTCGTCGTACTTCAGACGCAGGCCGCCGAGCCCCGCGTACTCGCGGTAGTCGTCGGCCCGCAGGTGCACGACGATGCTCACGGCACCGTACGGGCCGATGGTCGCGCCGTACAGCGGGCCGCGGTCGCGCCAGAGCACCAGCTGCTCGGGCGTCATCGTGCCGCCGGGCGCGACGCCGAAGCCCGACTCGGGGCTCGGCAGCGGCACGACCGAGATGTCGTCGACGGAGGCGTTGACGAGGTCGAGAGGGCGGGCATCCCGCAGGATGACCGTGCGAGGGGTGTCGTTGACGACGGTCGTGCCGAGCAGGGCCATCGGCCCCTCGGTCGTCGTCCGGTTCTCGACGCAGCGGTCGACGAGCCCGCCGTAGACGGTCAGCGGCGGCGTGCCACCCGCGCAGCCGCTGAGCGCGACGGCCAGCGCCGCGCCCACGATCCCCCCTGCGAAGAATCTAGTGATCCTCACGAGCGCTCATGGTACCGCTTAAAGCAGAGATTCGCGCCGGTAGGCTGGGCGCACCATGGGTGCCGCTGACCGCTTCTACATCGCCACGCCGATCTTCTACGTCAACGACGTGCCGCACATCGGCCACGCCTACACCGAGGTCGCCGCCGACGTGCTCGCCCGCTGGCACCGCCAGTCGGGGGTCGACACCTGGTCGCTCACCGGCACCGACGAGCACGGTCAGAAGATCCTGCGCACCGCGGTCGCCAACGGTGTCACGCCGCAGGAGTGGGCCGACAAGCTCGTCGAGTCGGCCTGGAAGCCGCTGCTCGACACCATCGACATCGCCAACGACGACTTCATCCGCACGACCGAGCAGCGCCACGAGACGGTCGTGCAGCAGTTCCTCCAGAAGCTCTACGACGACGGGTTCATCACCGAGGGCGAGTACGAGGGCTACTACTGCGTCGGCTGCGAGGAGTACAAGCAGAACGACGACCTCGTCGACGGCGTGGGCGAGTTCGCGGGGCAGCGCGTGTGCGCCATCCACGGTCGTCCGATCGAGGTGCTGAAGGAGAAGAACTACTTCTTCGCGCTCTCGACGTTCCAGCAGAAGCTGCTCGACCTCTACGAGTCGCAGCCCGACTTCATTCAGCCCGCGAGCCTGCGCAACGAGATCGTCTCGTTCGTGCGGCGCGGCCTCGACGACCTGTCGATCTCGCGCCAGAGCTTCGACTGGGGCGTGCGCATCCCGTGGGATGACAGCCACGTCACCTACGTGTGGTTCGACGCCCTGCTCAACTACATCTCGGCGATCGGCTGGGGCAGCGACGACGAGAACTTTTCCCGCCGCTGGCCGGCCGTGCAGCTCGTCGGCAAAGACATCGCGCGGTTCCACGCCGTCATCTGGCCCGCGATGCTCATGGCCGCGGGGCTGCAGCCGCCCGCCAAGGTCTTCGGCCACGGCTGGCTGCTCGTCGGCGGCGAGAAGATGTCGAAGTCGAAGCTCACCGGCATCGCCCCGCACCAGATCACCGAGGTCTTCGGCAGCGACGCGTTCCGCTACTACTTCATGAGCGCGATCTCGTTCGGGCAAGACGGCTCGTTCTCGTGGGAGGACCTGTCGGCCCGCTACCAGGCCGAGCTCGCCAACGGTTTCGGCAACCTCGCCTCGCGCGTCGTCGCCATGATCGGCAAGTACTGCGACAGCGTCGTACCCGCCGCGACCGACGTCACCGACGCCGACCGCCGCATCGAGCAGGTGGCGGCGGATGCTCTCGCCGGCGCCCAGCGCGCCCTCGAAGCGTTCGCCATCCACGACGCGATCGCCTCGGTGTGGACCCTCGTCGACGAGCTCAACGGATACCTCACCGAGCAGGAGCCCTGGAAGGTGGCGAAAGACCCGGCGCTCGAGGGCCGCCTCCACACCATCCTGTCCACCGCCGCCGAGGGTCTTCGAGCCCTCGCCGTGCTGCTCTCGCCCGTCATGCCGCAGGCCACGCAGAAGCTGTGGGTCGCGCTGGGTGCCGAGGCCGCGCTCGGCGGGCTGCGCGAGCAGCGCATCCCGGATGCCGCGCGCTGGGGTCAGCTGCCCGCCGGCGCCCAGACGCAGCCGCTCGGAGCGCTCTTCCCGCGCATCGAGGCCGAGTAAGCGATCGCGCCCGAGTCCGTCAAGGATTCGGGCGCGATGCAGGGTGGCGCGGGCGCGCGTCGCTAGACGGCGTCGGCGCCGACGATCTCCTTCTCAAGGTAATCGGCGATGTTCAGAACCCGCTCCATCGGCTCGATGATCTCGTTCGCGTCGAGGTTGGCCATCGGCATCGAGTTCGTGACGTAGACGTAGTCGCCTCCCATGGAGATTCCCCCCACCAGCATCTCTGAGACCAACGTGGCCGCCTGGGTGGGATCGACCTGAGCTGTCGTACCGATCGGCGAGGTGACCTTCAGCCACTCGGAGCCGGAGTCGTTCACGGCGTGCTCTAGGAAGACGATTTGCTTGCGCAGGTTCGCGGTGTTGAAGAGGAGCCTGATCAGGCTGTCATTGAGGTCTTCGGCCTTATAGGCGTTGTGCACGAAGCGGTGGACGTCAGCCCAGGTTGCCATGCGTATTCCGATCTTGTCAGTGTGATGGTGGTGGAAACCGGGATGCGGAGCAACCCGGCCGGGTACTCGGCGAACCGAGCTGTTCGAGCCCTACTGTCGGTAGTCGCAGTGCGGGCAGCGGTAGTTGTCCGCGCCGTGGGTGACGTACATCGTGCCGCCGCATTTCGAGTTGCTGCAGACACGACGGACATTCTGGTTGCCGCTCTGGCTGGGGCTTGCGACATACGTGAACATGATGAAGTCCTCTCGACTCGGATGGAGAAAGTATGAGCATTGTTCTCTGCTCGCGTCAAGGGTTCCGCAAGCCTTCGGTTGAGGCACTCGCGGTCGCGCTTCGGCTAGGGCGCGACTGTACAGGCGACAACGGACGTCCACCTGGGTACCGGAACGGCCGTCGCTCCCTCGTGGGCGAGCAGTGCGACGATCACCGCCGATCCCGGCGGAGGGTTGGTCGGCCAAGGGGTGCCGCCGTCGGTGAAGACGATGACCACGTCCGGACGGGGGCGTTCTGACTCGACGGCGCGCAGACCGATGCGCAGGTCGGTGCCTCCGGCGCCGACCAGTCGAGCGTCACGCGCGCTGCGCAGCTTCGTGACGGTGTGCACCGCGGCATCGACTGAGTAGAGCGTGAGATGGGAACCGGGCACACCGAGAGCGGCGATGACGGCGTCGACCTCGCCAAGTGCTCGAGCGAGCATCCGGTCATCGACGCTTGCCGATGTGTCGACGATGATCGAGACGCGCGGCACGGGACGGTGCTGCCCGGGCATGACGACATTGGGCACGCTGCTGGCTCGTCGAGATGGACGGGAGTAGGTGGGGGTGCCCCGGCCCGCAGCCCAGCCGATTGCCCGCCGTACTGCGCCGGCGAGCAGGGGTGCCCACGGGACAGTCGGCTCGAGCGTCTGCGTGACCCAGCGGAGTGCATCACCCGGGTCGCGGCCACGCTTGAGGGCGTGATCGCGAAACTCGATGGCGACGCGTCGGCGGATCTCGCGCGACTCGAACTCGGTGATGCCACCTATGTCGCGGTTGGGTCCCAGTTCGTGGGTGCGAGCAACGCCGTCGGCTCCGCTGCCGCACCCGCCCGGTTCACCAAACCCGTCCGGGTCGAAGGGATCGTCATCGGCTCCGGACTGCTCGGATGATCGCGCGGCGGGAAGTCCCGAGAGCATCGCGAAGTACTCCTCGGCGGAGAGCCCATCGCGGGCCCGAAAG
>JAIXXG010000013.1 GCA_027490915.1 Microbacteriaceae bacterium | reverse complement strand
TGATCGGGTCGGTCGTTCTCGTCCTGATCATCGTGATCGCCGTGATCCTGCGCGGCATCAAGGTCGCCAAGCCCGACGAGGCGATCATCGTCACGTCGCGGCAGCGCACGCCGAAAGCGGGTGAGAAGACGAGCGAGATGGAGAACGTCGGCCAGCGCGTCGTGTTCGGCTCGCGCGTCTTCGTCAAGCCGATCGTCGAGGCCTACTTCAAGCTCAGCCTGCGGTCGCGGCAGCTCAACGTGCAGGCCACGGCGCAGACGCGCGACGCCATCACCATCAAGGTGAACGCCGTCGCCGTCGTCAAGGTCGGCGGCTCGGAGCCGATGGTGCGCGCCGCCGCGCAGCGCTTCCTGAACCAGCAGGATCAGATCGAGTCGTCGACCGAGGAGGTGCTGAGCGGCTCGGTGCGGTCGATCGTCGGTCAGCTCACCGTCACTGAGATCATCACCAACCGCTCGGCCCTGCAGGAGCAGGTGCTCGACGCGGTGCGCGAGGCCCTCGACATCCAGGGTCTGCAGATCGACACGCTGCAGATCAAGGAGATCGACGACGACAACAACTACATCCGCGACCTCGGTCGTGCCGAGGCGGCGCGCGTGAAGCAGGTCGCCGAGATCGCCGAGGCCCAGGCGCAGCAGGCCTCGGAGGAGGCCCGCATCGCGGCAGCGCAGAAGATCGCCGAGAGCCAGCGCGCTCTCGACCTGCGCAACGCCGAGATCCAGAAGGAGACCGACAAGGCGCGTGCCGAGGCCGCCGCGGCCGCGCCGCTCGCCGAGGCCATCGCGCAGCAGGAGGTCGTCAGCCAGCAGGAGCTCACCGCCCAGAAGCGCGTCGGCCTGCGCAAGCAGGAGCTCGACGCCGAGGTGCGCGCGGTCGCCGACGCCCAGGCCTACGCGATCGAGAAGGAGGCCGCTGCTGCGGCCGCCGCCGCCGTCGCGAACGCGGCCGCCGAGCGCGACGCCCGCAAGGCCGCCGCCGAGGCCATCGAGGCCGAGGGTCTCGCCGAGCGCAACCGTCGCCGCAGCGCGGCGGAGGCCGTGGAGGCCGAGGGCCTCGCCGAGCGCGCCCGCCGCATCGCGGCCGCCGAGGCCCTCGCGGCCGAGGGTGAGGCCGAGGCCTCGGCGATCCGCGTCAAGGGAACGGCCGAGGCCGAGTCGACCCGCGCCCAGGCCGAGGCGCTCGCCGAGCGGGCCGAGGCGCTGCTCAAGCAGCGCATCATCGACCAGCTGCCCGAGATCGTGCGCGCCGCCGCCGAACCCCTCGGGGCGATCGGCAGCATGACGGTGATCTCGTCCGACGGCAGTGGGACGAACCAGCTCGGCGAGAACGTCGCCGGCCAGCTGGCCACCTCGACGAAGATCATCAAGGATCTCGTGGGCATCGACATCGCCGAGCTCATCAACGGCAAGGTCGTGGGCGAGGCGACGGGGGCGGCGGTCGCCTCCGGTGCCGAGCGCGCCTCTTCACCGCGCCGCAAGAACGCCGAATCTTGACGCGCTGATCCGATCGTGCGGGGCCGAGCGGCACCCGCACGATCGGTAGCGTGGGGCCCATGACCGATGCCGTCGTCGCCCAGCGCGAAGCCTGGAAGGCCCGGGAGACACTCGCCGAGCAGCTGATCCCGCTCATCGGCCGCCTCTACCGCGACCACGGCGTGGTCACCTCGATCCACGGCCGCCGGCTCATCAACCAGTCGCCGATCGGCGTGATCAAGGCGCACCGCTACGCGCATCACGTCACGGGCGAGGTTCTGCCGCTCGAGCGCACCCACGCGGTGCTGGATGCCCTGCTCACGCTCGCCCCCGGCCCCGCATCCCTCGACATCGCGCGGCTGCTCGGCGACTTCGAGGCGCACGGCGGCGACCGGTCGCTCGAGGCCTACCTCGGCGAGGTCATCGCCAGCGTGCCGCGCGCAGCGGACGCGTCGCGCGGAACCGACGTCGTGCTGTACGGCTTCGGTCGCATCGGGCGGCTGCTGGCGCGCATCCTCATCGCCCACGCCGGCAACGGCGCGGGACTGCACCTGCGCGCGATCGTCGTGCGCAAGGGCGGCGAGAACGACATCGTCAAGCGCGCGAGCCTGCTGCGCCGCGACTCGGTGCACGGGCCCTTCGAGGGCACGATCTCGGTCGATGCCGAGGCGAGCACGATCCTCGCCAACGGCACGCTGATCCAGGTGATCTACGCCGACGACCCGGCGACGATCGACTACACCGCCTACGGCATCGACAACGCGATCGTCGTCGACAACACCGGCCGGTGGCGCGATGAGGAGGGGCTCGCGCAGCACCTGCGCTCGCGCGGCGTTTCTCGCGTGCTGCTGACCGCCCCGGGCAAAGGCGCGCTGCCCAATGTCGTGCACGGCATCAACCACGACGCCATCGGCGCCGAGCAGCGCATCGTCACCGCCGCCTCGTGCACCACCAACGCGATCACGCCCGTGCTCAAGGTGCTCGATGACGAGTACGGCATCGTGCACGGGCACGTCGAGACCGTGCACTCGTTCACGAACGACCAGAACCTCATCGACAACTTCCACAAGGGCGACCGCCGCGGTCGCTCGGCCGCCCTCAACATGGTGATCACCGAGACCGGCGCGGCGAAGGCCGTGGCGAAGGCCCTGCCGGCTCTCGAGGGCAAGCTCACGGGCAATGCCATCCGGGTGCCGACGCCCGACGTGTCGATGGCGATCCTCAACCTGCGCCTCGCCCGCCCGACGACGCGGGAGGAGGTCAACACCTTCCTTCGCCAGGCGTCTCTGCACTCGAGCCTGCGCCAGCAGATCGACTACATCGAGTCGCCCGAGGTCGTCTCGACCGACTTCATCGGCTCGCACCGGGCGGGCATCGTCGACGGTCTCGCGACCATCTGCACGGGCGACAACCTCGTGGTCTACGTCTGGTACGACAACGAGTTCGGCTACAGCTCGCAGGTGGTGCGGGTGCTGGAGACGATGGCAGGAACCCACCCCGCCGTCGTGCCGGCGCGCGCGGGCGAGTAGCGCGCCGCGCGCCGCCGCGCGATCGCCGCGAGCGCGCCGAAGGCCCCGCTAGCGGAACGCGGGGATGCCCGTGATCGCGTTGCCGAGGATGAGCGTGTGCACCTCGTCGGTGCCCTCGTAGGTGCGCACCGACTCGAGGTTGTTCGCGTGCCGCAGCGGCGAGTGCTCGAGCGTGATGCCGTTGCCGCCGAGCATCGCCCGCGCCTCGCGCGCGACCTCGATGGCGACCCGCGCGTTGTTGAGCTTGCCGACCGAGATCTGGTGCGGCTGCAGATGGCCGGCGTCCTTGAGGCGCCCGAGCTGCAGGGCGAGCAGGAAGCCCTTGTCGATCTCGAGCGCCATGTCGACGAGCTTCTGCTGCGTCAGCTGGTACGCCGCGATCGGCTTGCCGAACACCTCGCGGCCCTGCACGTAGGCGAGGGCCGCCCGATAGCTGTCGAGCGCGGCGCCCATGACGCCCCACACGATGCCGTAGCGGGCCTGGTTGAGGCACGTGAACGGGCCGCGCAGGCCCTCGGCTCCGGGCAGCTGCGCGCTCGCCGGAACGCGCACCGCGTCGAGCTCGATGTCGCACTGGATCGACGCGCGCATCGACAGCTTCTGCCCGATCGGCGTGGCCGTGAAGCCGGGCGTGCCGGTCGGCACGAGGAAGCCCCGGATGCCCTCCTCCGTCTGCGCCCAGATCACCGCGATGTCGGCGATCGACGCGAGGCCGATCCAGCGCTTGCTGCCCGAGATGACCCAGTCGTCGCCGTCGCGGCGCGCGACCGTGCGCATCGAGGCCGGGTCGCTGCCGGCGTCGGGCTCGGTGAGGCCGAAGCATCCGATCGCCTCGCCCGTGGCCATCCGCGGCAGCCACTCCTGCTTCTGCTCCTCCGAGCCGAAGGTGTGGATCGCCGTCATCGCGAGCGAGCCCTGCACCGACACGAAGGTGCGCAGGCCCGAGTCGCCCGCCTCGAGCTCGGCGGCCGCGAGGCCGTACTCGACGGCCGAGCGGCCCGCGCAGCCGTAGCCCTGCAGGTGCATGCCCAGCAGGCCGAGCGCGCCCATCGGGGCGATGATCTCGCGCGGGAAGACGCCCTCCTCATACCAACCCGCGATGCCCGGCCGAAGCTCGGCGTCGACGAACGCCCGCACGCGGTCGCGCGTCGCGCGCTCCTCGTCGGTGAGCAGGGTGTCGAAGCCGATGAGGTCGAGGGGGGAGTCGGTCATGGGGTGTCCTCTCTGGTGCACGCTCATCGTGCCCCGCGCGCCCGCTTTTGTCCACTTGTACAGTTGGCTCATGATCCGACCCCTCGACGGGATGCTCGTCGCCGACCTCAGCCGCGTTCTCGCCGGCCCGACCGCGGCGGTTCTGCTCGCCGACCTGGGGGCGCGCGTCATCAAGGTCGAGCGCCCCGGGGCTGGGGACGACACGCGCGCCTGGGGTCCGCCGTGGGCGGGCTCGTCGAGCGCCTACTTCGAGTCGGCCAACCGCAGCAAGCAGTCGATCGCGCTCGACTTCGCCGACGCCGACGATCTCGTGACCGCGCGAGCGCTCGTCGACCGTGCCGACGTCGTCATCGAGAACTACCGCACGGGCGCGCTCGAGCGCTTCGGCCTCGACGCCGCGAGCGTGCTCGCGCGCAACCCGCGGGTCGTCTACTGCTCGATCACGGGCTTCGGCTCGTCGGGCGAGGGCGCGGCCATGCCCGGCTACGACTTCCTCGTGCAGGCCCTCGGCGGCCTCATGAGCATCACGGGCGACGCCGGCGGCGAGCCGCGCAAGGTCGGCGTGGCCATGGTCGACCTGCTCGCCGCCAACCACGCCGTCATGGGCGTGCTCGCCGCGCTGCTGCACCGCGAGCGGGCCGACGGCCGGGGCCAGCACGTCGAGGTCTCCCTGATGGGCAGCCTGCTCGCCTCGCTCGCCAACCAGGCCGGCTCGTACCTCGCCAACGGTGTCGAGCCCCGCGCGCTCGGCAACCGCCACCCCTCCATCGCCCCCTACGAGACGCTGCGCTGCCGCGACGGGATGCTCGCCCTCGCCGTCGGCAACGACACCCAGTTCGCGGCCCTCTGCCGTGAGCTGGGCGATCCGGAGCTCGCGGGCGACCCGCGCTTCGCGACCAACCCCGCGCGGGTCGCCCACCGCGACGACCTCGAAGCCGCGCTCGAGCGGCTGCTCGCCGCCGACGATGCCGCGGCCTGGGCGGCCCGGCTGCTCGCGGTCGGGGTGCCCGCCGGAACGGTGAACGGCATCGGCGAGGCGCTCGCGCTCGCGCGGCGGCTCGGGCTCGCGCCGACGGCGGAGGTGGGGGAGGGGCATCCCGCGCAGCTGGCGCACCCCGTTCGGTACTCGGCGTTCGCGCCCGTCCCGCCGACCGCGCCTCCGGCCCTCGATGCGGACGGTGCCGCCGTGCGCGCCTGGCTCGCCGAGGGCTAGGCGGCGGGGTTCGGGTCGGTCGAGCTCTGCTCGGCAGCGCCCTGCTCGCCGCGACCTTGCTCGGCGCGACCCTGCTCGGCGCGCTCGAGCACCTCGCGGGCGAGGCGCGTCGCCCCGACGACGGCCGCGGGCATCACGGCGATCGCTCCGCCGGGGATCAGGAAGATCAGCTGCGTGGCGATCCCGAACCCGAGCTCCCGCGCGCGCGATCCGCGCAGCAGCCGGCCGCGCCCCGTGAGATCGATGCCGCGCGCCTGGAACGGCCGGGATGTGAGCTCGCGGGCGATCAGATGGCCCGCGAGCACCGGGCCGACGATCGCGGCGGCCACCGAGCCGATGACCGGGATCAGCCCCACGAGCCAGGTCGTGAGCGCGTAGCCGAGGGCCCGCAGCACGAGCAGCACACCGTCGCCCACCGAGCGCCAGAACCGCAGTGGCGAGGGCGCGAAGCCGCCGAGGTCCTCCTCGGCGGCCCGCCAGATGCGCTCGTAGAACGGGTCGCCGATCAGCAGCGTCAGCGTCGTGAAGGTGTACACCGTCGCCGTGATGGCTCCCGCGACGATCACGAGCGCCAGCAGGGTGCGCAGCACGCTGCGATCGCGCTCGGCCCAGCCGTCGGCGAACGGGGTGATCGCCTGGGCGAGGGCGTCGACGTTGAGCCCCAGGGTGATCAGCACGCCCGCGATCAGGGAGCCCGCGATGAGGGCCGGCACCATGCCGAGCGCCATCGCACCGGGTCTCTGTCGCCACAGCGCGAAGCCCCGCGGAACGAGTGCCGCGCCCGCCAGCAGATCGCCCAGCACCCTCCGCAATCGGCTCATGCGAGCCACTGTAGAGGCACCGTTGGACGGGATGGCGAACCGCTGTACACGCTGGCGAAGAGTCCGCCGGGAATCTCCATCGCGGCGATGCGACGGGATGCTCGCTCACCCTAGGCTGGGCGCAGGTGCGCACCGCGGCCGCCCAGGGGCCCGCGCCGCGCACCATCCGTCCATTCGATGAGGAGCCTCATGAGCAAGTACGCAGTGATCAACCCCGCCACCGGCGAGACGCTGCGGTCGTTCCCGACCGCGACCGATGCCGAGGTCGCCAGTGCGATCGAGGGCGCCTACAACGCCTACCGCGGCTGGTCGCGCTCGACCACGGTCGAGCAGCGCGCCGCGCTCATCACGAAGGTCGCCGAGCTGCACCGAGAGCGCCGCCAGCACCTCGCCGAGATCATCGTGCGCGAGATGGGCAAGCCGATCGGTGACGCCCTCGGCGAGGTCGACTTCTCGGCCGACATCTACCAGTACTACGCCGACAACGGCCCCGAGCTGCTGAAGGACGAGCCGATCGAGCTCGCCGAGGGCAGCGAGGGCTCGGCGTTCATCCGCAAGAGCGCCATGGGCGTTCTGCTCGGCATCATGCCCTGGAACTTCCCCTACTACCAGGTCGCCCGGTTCGCCGGCCCGAACCTCATCCTCGGCAACACGATCCTGCTCAAGCACGCGGCGCAGTGCCCCGAGTCGGCCGAGGCGATCCACCAGATCTTCGCCGACGCCGGCTTCCCGGTCGGCGCCTACACCAACCTCTACGCCACGACCGACCAGGTCTCGACGATCATCGCCGACCCGCGCGTGCAGGGCGTGTCGCTCACCGGCTCCGAGCGCGCCGGTGCGGCCGTCGCCGAGCAGGCCGGGCGCCACCTGAAGAAGGTCGTGCTCGAGCTGGGCGGCAGCGACCCCTTCATCCTGCTCAGCACCGACGACCTCGACGCGACCGTCGAGATGGCGGTCAACGCCCGCCTCGACAACAGCGGCCAGTCGTGCAACGGCGCGAAGCGCTTCATCGTCGTGGAGGACCTGTACGACGCCTTCCTCGAGAAGTTCGTCGCCCAGATGTCGGCCACGCAGGCGAGCGACCCGATGGTCGAGGGCGGCGCCTACGGCCCGCTCTCGTCGTCGAGCGCGGCCGAGGGTCTCGAGGACCAGGTGAAGCGCGCCGTCAACGGCGGCGCCACCGTGCTGACCGGCGGCACGCGCGAGGGCAACTTCTTCAGCTCGACCGTGCTCGCCGACGTCAAGCCCGGCAACTCGGCCTATTACGAGGAGTTCTTCGGGCCGGTCGCGCAGGTGTTCAAGGTGCGCAACGAAGACGAAGCCGTCGAGCTCGCCAACGACACCCCGTTCGGCCTCGGCTCGTACCTGTTCACGACCGACGAGGCCCAGGCCGCCCGGGTCGCCGACAAGATCGAGGCCGGCATGGTGTACGTCAACTGCGTGCTCGCCGACAGCCCCGAGCTGCCCTTCGGCGGCATCAAGCGCTCGGGCTCGGGTCGCGAGCTCGGCACGCTCGGCATCGACGAGTTCGTCAACAAGAAGATGATCCGCATCGCCTAGCGCCATGCCCACCACGGTTCTGCTGCGCAACGCCCCCGAGCACGCGATCGCGGCGTTCGCACCGAAACCGACCGCGCTCACCCCCGGCCAGTCCGAAGGCGTCACCGACGTCTGGACTGCGCCGGGGGCGAGCCCCGGACCCATCGAGACCGGCATCTGGGAGGCCACGTCGGGCTCGTTCACCGCCTCCCGCGACGGCTACCACGAGCTGTGCTATCTCGTCAGCGGTCGCGTGACCCTCGTCGAGGAGGGCGAGCAGCCGCTCGACCTCCAGGCCGGCGATCTGTTCGTGACCCCGGCCGGCTGGCACGGCGTCTGGCACGTGCACGAGACCGTGCGCAAGGTCTTCGTCGTCATCCCGACGGCGGGCTGACCGCGGGGCGGCGGAGCCGCCCTCGCTCAGATCGCCCGACCCGGGCTCAGGATCCCCCGCGGGTCGAAGGCCTCCTTGATGCGCCGCTGCAGGGCCACCTGCTCGTCTCCGAGCTCGTCGGCGAGCCAGCGGCGCTTCAGCGTGCCGACCCCGTGCTCGCCGGTGAGCGTTCCGCCGAGCGCGAGCGCTGCCTCGAACAGCTCGCCGGCGGCCTGCCACACGCGGTCGGGAACCGTGTCGCCCTCGTAGACGAGGTTCGGGTGCAGGTTGCCGTCGCCGGCGTGGGCGACGGTCGGGATGAGCATCCCGTACCGGTCGCCGATCGCGCGGATCGCCGCGAACATCTCCGGCAGTCGCGAGCGCGGCACGGCGACGTCCTCGATGAGCACCGGGCCGAGCTGCTCCATGGCGGGGTGCATCGCGCGGCGCACGGCGAGCAGCGCCTCGCCCTCCTGCGGGTCGAGGGTCAGCGAGGCCGCGCCCCCGCGCGCGGTGATGATCGCGAGCGCCTCGGCGGCCTCCCCGGCCGCGGCCGACCCGTCGGTCTGCACGAGCAGGTGGGCGCTGCCGGGAGCGGCGGCGGGCATCCCGAGATGACGCAGGATGGCGGCGAGGGCGATCGGGTCGACGAGCTCCATGACGGCGGGCCGCAGGCGCGCGGCGGTGATGGCGGCCGACGCCGCGGCCGCCTCCTCGATGCTCGGGAAGTACGCGGCGATCGTCGCGACCTCCCCGGGCGGGATCGGCGTGAGCGCGAGTGTCGCCCCGACGATGACGCCGAGCGTGCCCTCCGACCCGATCAGCAGAGCCGTGAGGTCGAGCCCGGTCACGCCCTTGACCGTGCGATGTCCGGTGCGCAGCAGCGTTCCATCGGCGAGCACGACGTCGAGCCCGCGCACTGCCTCGCGGGTCACCCCGTACTTCGCGCACAGCAGCCCGCCGGCGTTCGTCGCGATGTTGCCGCCGACCGTCGAGATATCGCGGCTCGCCGGGTCGGGCGCCCAGCGCAGACCCTGCGATGCGAGAGCGCGGTTGAGGTCGCCGTTGAGCACGCCCGGTTCGACGACGGCGAGCTGGTCGACAGCATCGATCTGCCGGATGCGCGCCATCGCCGCGGTCGACAGCACGAGCTCTCCAGCGCCGGCCATCGCGCCGCCCGACAGCCCGGTGCCGGCGCCGCGGGGCACGACCGGCACGCGGTGCTCGTGCGCGATGCGCAGGGCACGTTGCACGTGCTCGACCGAGCGGGCCTCGATGAGCGCGAGCGGGGGAGCATCCGTGCGCTGTCCCGACTTGTCGGAGCGCAGCGCGTCGAGCGCCGCGGCCTCGGTGCTGACCGCGTCGCCGAGCGCTGCCCGCAGCAGGGCGACGACGTCGCTCATGCGCCGAGCAGGGCCTCGAGGAAGAGGCGCCGGTACGGCTCGGGGTCGACGTCGAGCACGACGGTCGCGGGCGGCACCGCGCGTGCTGCGCTGATGTCGGCGCCCTCCATCGTGCGCAGATCGACCACCGTCTGGCCGCGCGTCGCGCCCGGGGCGAGCGCCACCTCGACGGGAGCGTGCCGCGTGACGAGCGGCGCGGCGTCGATGGCGGCGCACACGGCGCCCGCATCCCCGATCGCGACGCGGTCGTCGGCCACGCGCTCCTCGGTCGCGTCGATCGCGATGAGGTGCGTGAGCAGCGCTCCGGCGAGCCGGGGGGCGGAGTCGTCGGCCGCGCGGAGGCGCTCGACATCGGCGTGGGTGACGCTCACCCGGTAGAACGGCTCGAGGCCGTACATGAGCACGTCGAGCCCCTCGCCGAGCACGATCGCCGCGGCCTCGGGGTCGTGCCACACGTTGAACTCGGCGGCCGCCGTGGCGTTGCCCGTGCCCACCGCACCGCCCATCATGACGACGCGCGCGATGCGGTCGCGCACCGCGGGATGCGTGCGCAGCAGCAGGGCGATGTTGGTGAGCGGGGCGAGGCTGATGAGCGTCACGGGCTCGGCGCTCTCGAGCAGCGTGCGGCGCAGCAGCTCGACGGCGTGCACGGGCTCGGGCGTGCGCGCCGACTCCGGCAGCCCCAAGTCGGCCAGGCCGTCGGCGCCATGGATGGCGGCCGCGTGCTGCGGCGCCTCGAGCAGGGGGCGGTGCGCCCCGGCGGCGACCGGGATCGGGCCGGCGCCGGCCGCATCCAGAACCCGCAGGGTGTTCTGCACCACCTGCGCGAGCGGGGCGTTGCCGCCGGTGCAGGTGACCGCCCGCACGTCGAGAGCCGGATGCCGCACGGCCAGCAGCAGGGCGAGGGCATCGTCGACGCCCGTGTCGACGTCGAGGATGACGGGCTGCGGCGCGGTCACGCGCGGGGCCGCTCGACGCCGGGGTTGCGGGTGCGGTCGGTGAGCCAGAACAGCCCGCCCACCATCAGCAGCGTGGCCCCGATCAGCAGGCCCGTGGTGGGGGAGGTCTCGATGTACCGCGAGACCGCTCCGGGCGGCACCGGCGGCCCCGCGATGCCCAGCCGCAGCGCGCCGAGGGCGACTCCGATGCCGACGACGGCGAATCCGAGCGCCAGGCCGATCAGCGTGATGCCCGCGTCGGTGCCGTTCGCGAGCCGGCGCACCCGCGAGCGGGTGAACAGGATGCCCGCACCGACCACCACGAGAAACCCGAGGGTGAACGGCTCGAGCAGCGCCACGGTGGGGGTCTGGCCCAGGAGCGTCAGTCGCACGACAATCGACACCGCGACGGCGACCACGGCGGCGAGCAGCACCCACCGGAAGCGCTGATCGATCGACTGCCAGCGCAGCGCCGAGAGCAGCACCGCGGCGGCGGCGAACCAGAGCACCGGCGCGATGTCGATGAACAGCAGAACGAGCTCGCCGGGCCGGGAGATCACGGCGTCGCCGATCCCCAGCTGGTAGGCGAGGCCCATGAGCGCGGTGCTCACGAGCGTGGTCAGCAGCAGCACGCGGGCGACCGAGCCCGAACGGGTGGGCATGCCGCCGACGGGCACGGCTGGGGTGGGGGCGTCGTCGCTCATGAGGCGATGCTAGGTCACGGAGGGTCCAAGGGCCCTGGTGCGGTCGCCCCGGGTCGACCAGACTTCTGCTCATGACCGTCATCGAGAACTCCCGCCTGGCCATCATCGGCGCCGGGGCCGTCGGCTCCTCCCTCGCCTACGCCTCCCTGATCCGCGGCTCCGCGCGCGAGGTCGTGCTCTACGACATCGACGCACCGCGCGCCGAGGCCGAGGTGCTCGACCTGGCGCACGGCACGCCGTTCACGGGTGCGAGCACCATCACGGGCGGGGCCGACCTCGACCTCGTCGCGGGGGCAAACGTCGTCGTCATCACCGCCGGCGCCAAGCAGCACCCGGGCCAGAGCCGGCTCGACCTCGCGGGGGTGAACGTGGGCATCCTGCGCTCGCTGATGCCCCAGCTCGTCGAGCGCGCCCCGAACGCCGTGTACGTGCTCGTGACGAACCCCTGCGACGTGCTCGCGGTCGCCGCGCAGCGCTTCAGCGGTCTGCCCGCCGGGCGCGTGTTCTCGAGCGGCACGGTTCTCGACAGCTCCCGGCTGCGGTGGCGCCTGGCCGAGCGTCTGGGGGTCTCGGCCTCGAGCATCCACGCGATGATCGTCGGCGAGCACGGCGACAGCGAGTTTCCGCTGTGGTCGCAGAGCCGCATCGGGCCGATCCCGATCCGCGAGTGGGTCGACGACGCGGGGGAGACGCTGAGTGTCGAGGAGCTCGACCGCATCGCCTACGAGGTCAAGACAGCGGCCTACACCGTCATCGCCGGCAAGGGGGCGACCAACTACGCGATCGGGCTCTCGGGTGCGCGCATCGTCGAGGCAGTGCTCAACGACGAGGGCGCCGTGCTGCCCGTCAGCTCGGTGCTCGACGACTACCGCGGCGTGAGCGGCGTGGCGCTGTCGGTGCCGAGCGTCGTCGACGCCGGGGGCGTCTCGCGCGTCATCGACGTGCCCTTCTCGGCCGATGAGGAGCGCGCGCTGCACGCCTCGGCCGACACCATCCGGGCTTCGCTCGCCGCGCTCGACCTCGCCTAGGGCCTGCCGCCCCCGCGGCCCCGGATGCCCGCCGCGGGCCCGCGTCAGCCAAGCGCGCCCGGCTCGCCGTCGCGGCCGCGCAGCCGTTCGATGAGCCGTCGGTCGCGCTTGGTGGGCCGACCGGCACCGCGCTCGCGCAGCACGGTCGCCGGGCGCTCCTCCTTGGGCGGCGGCGGGGGAGTGAGGTCGTCATAGTTGCCGGCCGCGAGCGCAGCACTCGTGCGCTTGGTGATGATGCCCGTGACGATGACGAGCTTCTCGCCACCCGGGGTGAGCGCCCGCACGTGGTCGCCGACGCGCACGACCTGGGCGGGCTTGGCAGACGCGCCGTTGACCTTGACGTGCCCCGCTTTGCAGGCCGCCGTCGCCGCTGACCGGGTCGGGTACAGGCGGATCGCCCACGTCCAGGCGTCGACCCGTGCGCTCGTCATGATCCCAGCGTACGAGCCCGCGCCCGCCGCCGGGCTACCGTGGAGCCATGCCCACCGCCCTCATCACCGGAGCGACCGCCGGCATCGGCGCCGAGTTCGCCCGCCAGCTCGCCGCCCGCGGCGACGACCTCGTCATCGTCGCCCGAGACGCCGATCGCCTCGCCCGCACCGCCGCCGAGCTGCAGCACGCGCACGGGGTGCACGTCGAGGCGCTGCCGGCCGACCTGCTGACCGATGACGGTGTCGCGGTGGTCGAGCGACGCCTCACCGAGGCCAACCGACCGATCGATCTGCTCATCAACAATGCGGGCTACGGGCTGCGGGGTGATGTGCTCTCGACCGCTCTCGACGACGAGCTCGATCACCTGGCGATCCACGTCACCGTGCCCCTGCGGCTCGCGCACACCGCCCTCGGTGGCATGGTGCAGCGCGGTCGCGGGCGGGTGGTGATGATCTCGAGCGTCGCCGCCTACACCCCGCTCGGCACCTACTCGGCCGCCAAGGCATGGGGTGTCTCCTTCGCCCGGGGGGCGAACCTGGTGACCCGCGCCCACGGCGTCACCGTCACCGCGGTCTGCCCGGGCTTCACTCGCACCGAGTTCCATGACCGGATGCGGGTCTCCACCCGCGGCATCCCCGCGATGCTCTGGCTCGAGGCGCCGAGGCTGGTCCGCCTCGCCCTGCGCGGCATCGACAGGGGGCGGGCTGTGGTGGTGCCGACCCTGCGCTACCGCCTCATCGTGGCGCTCTCGGGCCTCGTGCCCGACAGCCTGCTCGGGCGGTTCTCGTTCGCCTCCGCCTCCCGGCCCGGCGAGGGCTAGACCGCGACGGGTTCCTCGCGCAGCGAGGCCTTCCAGTCGACGAGCCCGCGCACGACCGGGCTGGGGTCGTCGGCGAGGCGCTCCATCGCGTCAGCGGGCACGAAGAAGTTGACGGCCACGAAGCCGCGGACGCGCTCGTCGGGGTCGTCGGCGAGGCGGCTCAGGATGTCGCACGGAACATGCTCGTTCTTCGCGATGCACGCCCGCACCCCCGGGTCGGGATCGCGCGACAGGGCCTCGTAGACCTCCACCGGCGCGTGGTACGACAGCGCGGCGCTCTCGCGGATCTTCGGGTTGGGGTCGGCGGCGAGACGGCGGATGCGGGCGACCTTCGACGCGGTGACCGCGGGCGAGAGAAACTGCGCGACGGCCGCCGACTCGCCGACCCTGGTCGGCGCGCTCTCGGCCAGCTGTCGACGCTGGGCGGGGGTGTTGAACCGGATGCACGACATGCGCGCGATGCTAGCTACGAGGCGGCGGCGTCGGCGGCAGCGGCACGGGGCTCACGGGGAATCCACGGGATCAGCATCGAGGTGCGCCGCTGGTACTCGGCGTACTCGGGGTACTTCGCCGCCGTGATCTCCTCGGTGAACCGCGTCGAGCCGATGAACAGCGCGGTCAGCAGCACGGGCCCGATGATCGTCCAGTGCAGCGGTGCTCCGAGCGCCACCGCGCCCATGAGGTAGAGCACCCACCACTGCGCCTGCTCGAAGAAGAAGTTCGGGTGGCGGCTGAAGCGCCAGAGGCCGCTCGTCACGAAGCGCTGCTCGGGCTCCTGGCCGGCGGCGATGGCCGCGGCCTTCGCCTTCTGGAAGTCCCACTGCTGCTGGTCGGCGACGAACTCGCCGACGAGCAGCGCGAGGAACAGCGCGGCCAGCAGCAGATCGACGGGGCCGATCGGGGCGGCCTGGTTCTCGTACGCCACGAGCGCCGGAAGCGCGATGAGCAGCAGCAGCGCGTTCTGGAAGATCACGATGAAGAGCAGGTTGAACACCTGGAACTGGGCGGGGCTCATGCGATCGCGCAGGATGGGCCAGCGGTAGTCTTCGACCCCCGTGTAGCCGCCCTTGCGGGCGAAGTTGAAGGTCAGGCGCGCGCCCCACAGCAGCACCAGCACACTCATGATCATCAGTCGCGGGTCGGTGAACCCGGTCGCGGCCCAGAAGGCGCCGACGTAGACGATCGGCACGATCGACCAGATGCGGTCGACCCACGAGTGGTCGCCGGTGGCGAGCGAGGCGATCCAGGTGACGAGGCTGACGCCGGCGGCGATGCCGACCACGATGACGACGATGTCCATAGCAACGCATGGTATCCCCGGATGCCCTCCCGCGTCGCCCGGGCGCCTCAGTAGACTGGCCCCGTGTCGGAGCCTGAGCGCCCCTCCGGTCCGCCCGGGCCGACCATCAGCGACCGCGTCTGGACGGTGCCCAACGCACTGAGCGCCCTGCGCATCCTGCTCGTGCCGGTGTTCCTCGTGCTGGTGCTGCTCGAACTCGATCTCGCGGCGCTCATCGTCATCGTCGTGTCGAGCGTCAGCGACTTCCTCGACGGCATCATCGCCCGGCGCTTCGGGCAGATCACGCGGCTCGGCCAGCTGCTCGATCCGGCCGCCGATCGGCTGTTCATCTTCGCGGCGGTCATCGCGCTCGCCGTGCGCGAGGTCGTGCCGTGGTGGATCGTCGCCGTCATCGTGGGCCGCGACGTGCTGCTCGCCGGGCTCGGTGTCGCGCTCGCGCGCCACGGCTACGGCCCGCTGCCGGTGCACCACCTGGGCAAGGTCGCGACCTTCGCCCTGTTCTACGCGCTGCCGCTCCTCGTGCTCGGTCAGGCATTCCCGGCGCTGCAGCCGGTGAGCGACCCCCTGGGGTGGGCGTTCACGATCTGGGGGGCCTTCCTGTACTGGTGGGCGGGCATCCTGTATGTGCGTCAGACCCGTGAGGTGATCTCGAGATCGCGTGCCGAGCGTTCCGACGCATCGGATACGCTGGGCGCCTAGAGGAGGTCGATGGATGACTGAGAGCACGCCCGGCACGAGCGACGGCACCTACCGTCCGCACGAGACGACGGCCCACTTCGGGCCGGAGTTCGCCGCGCAGCTCGCCGCCCTCGAGGCGGGCGTGAGCCCGGAGGAGCAGGATGTCATCGCAGCCCTCCCCTCGGGCTCGGCCCTGCTGATCGTGCGGCGCGGCCCCAATACCGGAGCCCGTTTCCTGCTCGACGCCGACGTCACTGTCGCGGGGCGTCACCCGGAGGCCGACATCTTCCTCGATGACGTCACGGTGTCGCGCAAGCACGCCGCCTTCCTGCGCACCGCTCGCCAGTTCGCGGTGCGCGACCTCGGGTCGCTCAACGGCACCTTCATGGGCGGTGAGCGCATCGACGAGACCGTGCCGCTCGTCGATGGCTGCGAGGTGCAGGTGGGCAAGTACCACCTGACCTTCTACGCATCCCGCGCCGACCTCGCCGCGGGCGCCTGATGGCGGCGCGGTCGTCGGCCGCGGCGGCACGACCGGTCGCCACCGGCGCTCTGCTGAGCATCGGCCAGGTGCTCGCGCGGTTGAGCCCCGAGTTCCCCGATCTCACCCCCTCCAAGCTGCGGTTCCTCGAAGAGCAGGGGCTCGTCGCTCCGACGCGCACCGAGTCGGGCTATCGCAAGTTCTCCTCCGCCGATGTCGACCGGCTGCGCATCATCCTGACCCTGCAGCGCGATCACTCCCTGCGGTTGAAGGTCATCAAGCAGTACCTCGACGAGCTCGAGGCGGGGCGCACCCCCGCCCTGCTCGCGACCGGTGCGTGGCCGACGTCGATGCTCGTCACCGAGCGGCGATACACCCGGGCGGAGATCGTCCGCGAGGCCGGCGCCTCGCCCAGCCTGCTCGCCGATGCGATCACGGCATCGCTCATCGCCCCGGGCGAGACCTTCGGCGATGACGCCCTCCAGGTGCTCCGGGCACTGGTCGAGCTGCAGCGCTCGGGCATCGAGCCCCGGCACCTGCGCGGTTTCCGTGCCGCGGCCGAGCGCGAGCTCGGGCTCATCGAGAGCGCGCTGATCCCCGTCTCCCGCCGCAATGACGCCTCGAGCCGGGCGAAAGCGGCTGAGCTGGCGCGCGAGATCGCCGGGCAGCTCGAGATCGTGCGCTCGAGCCTGATCCGATCGGCGCTCGGCAGGCTACAGTCGTAGCTGGGCCCGACACGCCGACGTGTTCGAGCGGATGTCTCCCGTCTGCGCGAGACGGCTCGCTACTCTGAACGGCGTGGCATTAACTGTCACGTTAATGATGAAGGTTAGGTAGGGGACATGACCGACTCTGAGGTGCGCGACGAGCGCTACGACCTCGGCCTGCTCTTCACCGACGGCCTTCCCGAGCTCGACGACCAGGCCGGCTACCGCGGCGCCGTCGCGGCCCGCGCGGCCGGCATCTCCTACCGCCAGCTCGACTATTGGGCGCGCACCGAGCTCGTTGAGCCGACCGTGCGCGGTGCCGCCGGGTCGGGCACCCAGCGCCTCTACGGCTTCCGCGACATCCTGGTGCTCAAGCTCGTCAAGCGCCTGCTCGACACCGGCATCTCCCTCCAGCAGATCCGCACCGCCGTCAACCAGCTCCGAGAGGCCGGCGTCAACGACCTCGCCCAGACGACCCTCATGAGCGACGGGGCGAGCGTCTACCTGTGCACGAGCGACGACGAGGTCATCGACCTCGTCAGCCGGGGCCAGGGCGTGTTCGGCATCGCCGTCGGCAAGGTGCTGCGCGAGGTCGAGAGCTCGCTCGTCGAGCTCGATGCGAGCCCGACCGCCGACCCGGCGGACGAGCTCGCTGCGCGTCGCGCGTCGCGCGCGTCCTAGCCTGCGGCGCTGCGCCGTCTGTTCGCGGGCCTAACAGTGCCCGTCGGTTCACGGGCCTACTGGCCGGCACAGTGCTCGTCGGTTCGCGGTCCTACTGGCCCGCGAACTCACCCATGCGGGCGGCGCGCATGACGCGCTCGAGCAGCTGATCGAAGTTGCGCGCCATCTCCTGGGCGCTGTCGCCCGGCCACACGTGCAGGGGCTTCGCGGCGCCCTGCGCCTGCTGCAGCGATGTGCGCTCGGGCAGTTGCGGGCTCAGCACGAGCGGGCCGAACATGTCGCGCAGCTCCTTGATGCGGAACTGGTGCTCGAGCGACTGCACCCGCGCTCGGTTCACGATGATGCCGAGCGGCTGCAGGCGCGGCGAGAGCCCGCGCCTGATCTCCTCGATGGCCCGCAGCGCACGGTCGGCGGCGGCCACCGAGAACAGTCCGGGCTCGGTGACGACGACGACGCGGTCGCTCGCCGCCCAGGCGGTGCGGGTGAGGGCGTTGAGCGACGGGGCGCAGTCGACGAGCACGAGGTCGTAGTCGGCCTCGACGTGGGCGAGCGCCTCCTCGAGCTTCCAGATCTCCCGGATGCTCGGGTGCGGGCCGTCGAAATTGATCGCGCTCGGGCTGCCGATCAGCACGTCGACCGTGCCGGGGCGCCCGCGCGTCCAGCCGCTCGGGGCGATCGCCTGACGCACCGTGCGCTCCTTCGGCGCGCCCAGAACATCGGCGATCGTGAGATGCCCGGCGACCTGCACGTCGAGGCCCGTCGAGGCATCGGACTGCGGGTCGAGGTCGACCACGAGCGTGCGCAGCCCGCGCGAGAACGCGGCCGACGCCAGACCCAGAGTGACTGTGGTCTTGCCGACGCCCCCCTTCAGAGAGCTGATGCTCAGTACGTGCACGAGTACCGACCTTACCTTCACTAGGGTGGAGAAGCGCGCACGCGCACCGACCTCGGCCCGCCACCACCGGAGCCCTGTCGACCCCCACCCGGGCCGATTTCCGAGAGGACACGATGTTTCGGAAGATCCTTGTCGCCAACCGCGGAGAGATCGCGATCCGCGCTTTCCGCGCCGCCTACGAGCTGGGCGCGAAGACCGTCGCGGTGTTCCCGTACGAGGACCGCAACTCGATGCACCGCCTCAAGGCGGACGAGGCGTACCAGATCGGCGAGCCCGGGCACCCTGTGCGCGCCTACCTCGATGTCGACGAGATCATCCGCGTCGCGAAGCTCTCGGGCGCCGACGCGATCTACCCCGGTTATGGCTTCCTGAGCGAGAACCCCGATCTCGCCCAGGCCGCGGCTGACGCCGGCATCGCCTTCATCGGGCCCCCGCGCGCCGTGCTCGAGATGGCCGGCAACAAGGTCACCGCGAAGGAGCACGCGATCGCTGCGGGCGTTCCCGTTCTGGCCTCGAGCCCGGCCACGACCGACATCGAGGTTCTGCTCGCCGCCGCTGACGAGATCGGCTTCCCGGTCTTCGCCAAGGCGGTGGCGGGCGGCGGTGGCCGTGGCATGCGCCGGGTGGAGCGTCGCGAGGATCTCCGTGCCGCCCTCGAGGCCGCGATGCGCGAGGCCGACAGTGCGTTCGGCGACCCGACCATGTTCGTGGAGCAGGCCGTCGTCCGGCCGCGGCACATCGAGGTGCAGATCCTCGCCGACGCCACGGGCGAGACGGTGCACCTGTTCGAGCGCGACTGCTCCGTGCAGCGCCGCCACCAGAAGGTGGTCGAGATCGCGCCGGCGCCGAACCTCGACGACAGCATCCGGCAGGCGATGTATCGGGATGCGGTGGCCTTCGCCCGCTCGATCGGCTACGTGAACGCGGGCACGGTCGAGTTCCTGCTCGACACGGCGGGGGAGCGCGCCGGCAAGCACGTGTTCATCGAGATGAACCCGCGCATCCAGGTCGAGCACACCGTGACCGAGGAGGTCACCGACGTCGACCTCGTGCAGTCGCAGATGCGCATCGCCTACGGGCAGACGCTCGCCGAGCTGGGGCTCCGGCAGGAGCAGCTGCAGCTGCGCGGCGCCGCTCTGCAGTGCCGCATCACGACGGAGGATCCGGCCGCCGGATTCCGCCCCGACACCGGCAAGATCACCACCTACCGCTCCCCGGGCGGCGCGGGCGTGCGGCTCGACGGCGGCACGATCGCCTCCGGCGCGCAGGTGAGCCCCCACTTCGACTCGATGCTCGCGAAGATGACCTGCCGTGGCCGCGACTTCCCGGCCGCAGTGGCGCGCGCCCGCCGCGGGCTCGCGGAGTTCCGCATCCGCGGCGTCACCACGAACATCCCGTTCCTGCAGGCGGTGCTCGACGACCCCGCGTTCCAGGCGGGCGATCTCAGCACCTCCTTCATCGACGAGCGCCCCGAGCTGGTGCGCACGAACCCCTCGAAAGACCGCGGCACGAAGCTGCTCAGCTGGCTCGCCGATGTGACGGTGAACCAGCCGAATGGCCCCGGAGATGGCGTCATCGACCCGGCGCTCAAGCTGCCGGAGGTCGACCTGTCGGTGCCCGCCCCCGAAGGGTCGCGGCAGCGGCTGCTCGCCCTCGGTCCGGAGGGCTTCGCGAGCGCCCTGCGGCAGCAGACGGCTCTCGCCGTCACCGACACGACGTTCCGGGATGCCCACCAGTCGCTGCTCGCCACCCGGGTGCGCACGGCCGACCTCGTGCGCGTGATGCCGCACGTCGCCCGGCTGACGCCGGGTCTGCTCAGCGTCGAGGCCTGGGGCGGAGCCACCTACGACGTCGCCCTCCGATTCCTCGGAGAGGACCCGTGGCAGCGGCTCGCCGCGATGCGCGAGGCCCTGCCGAACGTGGCGATCCAGATGCTGCTGCGCGGCCGCAACACCGTGGGCTATACGCCGTACCCGACGGAGGTGACCGATGCGTTCGTCGCCGAGGCTGCCGCGACCGGCGTCGACATCTTCCGCATCTTCGACGCGCTGAACGATGTCGACCAGATGCGCCCGGCGATCGACGCCGTGCTCGGCACGGGCACGACGATCGCCGAGGTGGGCATGTGCTACACGGGCGACCTGCTCGACCCTGCCGAGTCGCTCTACACCCTCGACTACTACCTGCGTCTCGCCGAGGAGATCGTCGCCGCGGGGGCCCACATCATCGCGGTCAAGGATATGGCGGGCCTGCTGCGGGCGGGCGCCGCCGAGAAGCTCGTCGCGGCTCTGCGCGAGCGCTTCGACCTGCCCGTGCACGTGCACACGCACGATACCGCGGGCGGGCAGCTGGCCACGCTGCTGGCCGCCGCGCGCGCGGGCGCCGACGCGGTCGACGCGGCGAGCGCTCCGATGGCGGGCACGACGTCGCAGCCGTCGCTGTCGGCTCTCGTCGCCGCGCTCGAGCACACCGAGCGCGACACGGGGCTCGGCCTGGCGCGCGTCGCCGACCTCGAGCCGTACTGGGAGGCCGTGCGTCGCGCCTATGCCCCCTTCGAGTCGGGTCTTCCCGGGCCCACTGGCCGCGTCTACACCCACGAGATCCCCGGCGGGCAGCTGTCGAACCTCCGGCAGCAGGCCATCGCCCTCGGTCTCGGCGACCGCTTCGAGCTCATCGAAGACTGGTACGCCGCGGCGAACCGCATCCTCGGCCGGCCGACCAAGGTGACGCCGTCGTCGAAGGTCGTCGGCGACCTCGCGCTGCAGATGGCCGCGGCGGGGGCCGACCCCGCCGACTTCGAGGCGAACCCCCAGAACTACGACATCCCCGAGTCGGTCATCGGCTTCATGGCGGGCGAGCTCGGCGACCTGCCGGGCGGCTGGCCCGAGCCCTTCCGTACCAAGGTGCTGGCCGGGCGCACCGTCAAGGTGGGCGTCACGCCGCTCACCGACGATCAGCGGGCGAAGCTCGCGGGCTCGACCGACGACCGGCGCCTGCTGCTCAACCAGCTGCTGTTCCCGCAGCCGACGCAGCAGTTCCTGCAGACGCGCGAGCAGTACGGCGATGTCTCGGTGCTGTCGACCCCCGACTACCTGTACGGTCTCAAGCCCGGCGTCGAGCACTCCGTCGAGATCGAGCAGGGGGTCAGCCTGCTGGTGATGCTCGAGGCGATCGGCGAGCCCGACGAGAAGGGCATGCGCAGCGTGATGGCGACGCTGAACGGCCAGCTGCGGCCGGTGACCGTGCGCGATCGCCGGGTGGCGGTCGACGCCGCGAGCGCCGAGAAGGCCGACCCGACGCAGGCCGGCCACATCGCCGCGCCCTTCATGGGCGTCGTCACGCTGCAGGTCGCGGAGGGCGACCGGGTCGAGGTCGGGCAGCCGGTCGCCACGATCGAGGCCATGAAGATGGAGGCGGCCATCACGAGCCCGATCGCCGGTGTCGTGCAGCGGCGGGCGATCCCGACCACGCAGCAGTGCGAGGCCGGAGACCTGCTCGTCGTCATCGCCTGAGCGGGGCATCCCTCGTCGCAGGGCGACTGTCGGTGCGGCCGGTAGACTGAGAAGTCGTCCGCAACCGAGAAGGGTGCCCTCCGTGGTCCAGAAGCGCCAGAAGCCGAGCAGCGAGCCCGCGGCCGCCGTGGTCGACGGTGTCGAGCCCGCCGGCGGCGCCGATCTGGCGAGCGCGATCCCGCCGTCGATCACGGTCGACGTCGAGCTGCCCGCCCCGGTGCGCGAGCAGCCGGAGGACGAGCAGGCCGTCGCCCTCGTCGAGACGGCGGTCGACCCGGCTGTCGTCCTCGCCCCCGGCGTCGTCGGAGACGGCGTGACGACCGTGATCGAGCTCGATCACGATGAGCTGCACGCGGTCGCCGTGCAGCCGGAGGAAGAGCTCGACGAGCCCGAGCCCGTGCCGCCCCTGCCCGTCGCCGAGGGCGTCTACACGCGCCGCGACATGCTCGATGGCGTGAACCAGGGTCCGGAGTCGGCCGCGATGCTCACCGCCGATCGACTGATCGAGCCCAAGCGCCGCTCCCGCACCGCTCCGGAGGGCTTCTGGCCCGCCCTCGTGTACGGCGCGACCTTCCACCTCGTCAACCTCGGTGACTCGCGGCGTGTGCGCGAGCGCAAGGCTCTCGACGCCCGCATCGCGACGCCGTTCGAGGGCGGGGCCCGGTTCGTCCCGGTGCTCACCCGCAAGGGCGGAGTGGGCAAGACGACCATCACGACTCTGCTCGGCATGGCTCTCGCCTCCGTGCGCGACGACCGCGTCATCGCGATCGACGCGAACCCTGACCGCGGCACGCTGTCCGAGCGGGTCGCGCGGCAGACACGCGCGACCGTTCGGGATGTCGTGAACCGTGCGGCCAGCATCCAGGGCTTCACCGACTTCTCGACCCTCGTCTCGCGCGATGAGACGCGGCTCGACATCCTCGCCTCCGACACCGATCCGATGCTGTCGGAGGCCTTCGACGAGAACGACTACAACGTGGTCGCCGACCTGGCCGCCCGCTACTACTCGGTCGTGCTCACCGACTGCGGCACGGGCATCGTGCACTCGGTCATGCGGGCGACGCTGCAGCGGGCTGACTCGCTCGTCATCGTGTCGGGCGGCAGTGTCGACGAGGCACGGCTGGCGAGCGAGACCTTGACCTGGCTCGAGGCGAACGGCTACGGCGAGCTGGTGCGCGATGCGATCGTCGCCATCAACACCGCCACGCAGGGCACCAACCTCGTCAAGCTCGAGGAGATCGAGGCGCACTTCGCCTCGCGCGTGCGCGAGATCGTGCGCATCCCGTACGACGAGCTGCTCGCGGCGGGCTCGGTCATCTCGTGGCGCGACCTCCGGCCGCTCACCCGCCAGGCGGCCCGCGAGCTCGCGGCCCTCGTGGCCGAGGGCATGCCCGTGCGGCGCGGGGTCTGACCCGCCGATGACGGTCCGCCCCATCCGCCTCTTCGGCGATCCCGTTCTCCGCAGCGCCGCCGACCCGATCGTGCGCGTCGATGACGCTGTGCGCGCTCTGGTGACCGACCTCATCGACACGGTGCAGGTGCCGGGGCGGGCGGGTGTCGCCGCCCCCCAGATCGGCGTCGGCCTGCGCGCCTTTAGCTACAACGTCGACGGGGTCGTGGGCTACGTGCTGAACCCCGAGCTCGTCGAGGTGCGCGGGGAGGCCGAGCCCGTCGATGAGGGCTGCCTGAGCGTGCCGGGCGTCGGGTTCCCGCGCCGGCGCCACCCCTGGGCGCGCGTCGTCGGCACCGACCTCGAGGGTCGCCGCATCGACCTGAGCGGCGACGGACTGCTGGCGCAGGCTCTGCAGCACGAGTGCGACCATCTCGATGGCCGCCTCTACATCGAGGGCCTCGATCCGGAGATCAAGCGCGAGGCCATGCGCGCGGTGCGCCAGGCCGACTGGTTCGCACGGCCCTGACGCCTCGCATCCCCGTGCTGCGACGAGGGCGCCGCACCCCTGGGGGTGCGGCGCCCTCGTCGTCGTGCGGGCCCGCTGCTACTGCAGTGAGATGCCCTGCGTCTCGGGAGCCCCGCGGTACATGCCCTCGATCACGTCGGCGAAGTCGGCGGTGATCACGTGCCGCTTGATGCTCATCTTGGGCGTGAGGTGGCCGCTCGACTCGGTGAACTCGGTCGCGAGGATGGTGAACTTGCGGATCGACTCGGCCCGCGACACCCGGGAGTTGGCCGCGTCGATCGCCCGCTGCACCTCGGCCACGACCTTCGGGTGCGACGACGCCTCGGTGAGGGTCATCTGCGGGTCGAGGTCGTTGTTGTTGAGCCACACGGGCAGCATCTCGGTGTCGAGCGTCACGAGCGCCGAGACGAAGGGCTTCTGATCGCCCACGACGACCACCTGCCCCACGATGGGGTTCGAGCGGATCGGGTCCTCCAGCGCGGCGGGCGCGACGTTCTTGCCGCCGGCGGTGACGAGGATCTCCTTCTTGCGGCCCGTGATCGTGAGGTAGCCCTCGTCGTCGAGCGCGCCGATGTCGCCCGTGCGGAACCACTCGCCCTCCATCACCTCCGCCGTCGCGTCGGGCTTCCTCCAGTAGCCGGCGAAGACGTTGATGCCGCGCACGAGAATCTCGCCGTCCTCGGCGATCTTGATGCCCACGCCCGGCAGAGCCGGACCGGTCGTGCCGATCTTGAACCGACCGACCAGGTTCACGGTGGCAGGCGCCGTCGTCTCGGTCAGGCCGTAGCCCTCCAGGATGCGGATGCCGAGCGCGCGGAAGAAGTGGCCGAGGCGCAGTCCGAGCGGAGCCGAGCCCGACACCGCGTAGACCACCCGGCCGCCCATGGCGGTCTTGAGCTTGGAGTAGACCAGCCGATCGAAGAGGGCGAAGCGCAGCTTGAGTCCGAGCGGCACGGTGCCCGCATCCAGCGCCTTCGAGTACGCGACGGCGGTATCGGCGGCGGTGCGGAAGATCTTGCCCTTGCCGCCGGCCTCGGCCTTCTGCTCGGCCGAGTTGTAGACCTTCTCGAACACGCGGGGAACCGCGAGCAGGAAGGTCGGCTTGAACGAGCCCAGGGCGGGCAGCAGCTGCTTTGTGTCGGCCTGGTGCCCGACCTTCACGCCCGCGTGCACGCCGAGGATCGAGATGAAGCGCGCGAACACGTGGGCGGTGGTGATGAAGAGCAGCGTCGACGAGCCGGGCTCGACGACCTCCTTCATCGCCACCGCGGCGTTGCGGGCGAGCTCGACGAAGTTGGAGTGGGTGAGGATGCAGCCCTTCGGCACACCGGTCGAGCCGGAGGTGTAGATGAGCGTGGCCAGGTCGCTGCCGCGCGCGGCACTGCGTCGGGCCTCGAGCTCGTCGTCGGAGACGCCCGTTCCGGAGGAGGCGAGCTTCTCGAGGTCGCCGAGGTGCATCTGCCAGACGTGCCCGATGTTCGGCAGGTCGCCCGCGACCTCGTCGAACCGCGCGAAGTGATCGGCGGTCTCGACGATCATGTGGTGCGCTTCGGAGTCATCGAGGATGTACTGCACCTGGGCGGGGGCGCTCGTCTCGTAGATCGGCACGAGCGCCGCCCCGGCGAACCAGGTCGCGAAGTCGACGAGCGTCCACTCGTAGCGCGTCTTGCACATGAAGCCGATCTTGTCGCCGGGCTTCACGCCCGCCGCGATGAAGCCCTTGGCGAGCTCGACCACCTGGCGGTGGAACTCTGCCGTGCTGACGTCCGACCACCCGCCATCGGCGGTCGGCAGCGCGAAGAGCGGGTCGTTGGGCGTCAGTCGCACGCGATCGAGCAGCAGATCGGTGGCGTTCGCCTCCGGGTCGGGCGTGACGACGGCCGGGACGACAAACTCTTTCACGGCAACTCCTTCGGTACCGAGGGGCGGATGATCGCCTCCACTCTAACCCCGTGGCCCGCGGGCCGAGCCGACGTCGTGAGCGTCACTAGACTCGTCGCTCGTGCATGCCATCGGAATCGACATCGGCGGAACGAAGATCGCGGGCGCGCTCGTGACCGAGCAGGGCGAGATCATCGCGGAGCGGCGGGAGCCGACGCCCGCCGGCGATCCCTCGGCGATCACCGAGCTCGTCGTCCGGATGATCGAGCAGCTGCGCGAGGGCCACGACGTGATCGCGGCCGGCGTCGCGGCGGCCGGCTTCATCGACGCGGCCCAGTCGACCGTGTACTACGCCCCGAACATCAACTGGCGCAACGAGCCCTTCCGCGATCGCCTCCGCGCCCGCATCGACCTCGACATCACCATCGACAACGATGCCAATGCCGCGGGGTGGGCGGAGTTCCGCTTCGGAGCGGGGCGCGACGCGCACGACATGACCATGCTCACCATCGGAACGGGTGTCGGGGGAGCGATCGTCGTCGGCGACCGCCTGCTGCGCGGCGGCTTCGGCACCGCGGGCGAGCTCGGCCACCTGCGGGTGGTGCCCGACGGTCTGCCCTGCGGTTGCGGCGCGCGGGGCTGCATCGAGCAGTACGGCTCGGGCCGCGCCCTGCTGCGGATGGCCAACGAGATCGCGGATGCAGGAGGCATCGGGCTGCAGCTCGCGCTCGCCCGCCAGGAGGCCGGGGGATTGACCGGTGAGATCCTGGCCGAGCACCTGCGCGCGGGCGACGCCGGCGCCCTGCACGCCCTGCGGCAGCTCGGCACGTGGCTGGGGCAGGCCTGCGCGAGCCTGAGCGCCGTGCTCGATCCCGAGCTCTTCGTGTTCGGCGGCGGTGTCTCGGTCGCGGGCGACGAGCTGCTCGGTCCGGTGCGCGAGGCCTACCTCGCACATCTGCCGGCACGGGGCTACCACCCCGAGCCCCGGTTCGTCGTGGCCGAGCTCGTGAACGATGCCGGTGTGGTCGGCGCGGCCGACCTCGCCCGCATCCACGCGACCGCCGGCGCCTGATCGGGCCTCCGCCGTCCGTCGCGGAGGGGCTAGGCTGATGCGCGCTGTCGAGGAAGGGGATTCCGGGTGTTCTACTGGCTGATGAAGAACCTCGTGATCGGGCCGATCCTGCTCACCGCCTTCCGGCCGTGGGTGCGCGGCGTCGAGAACGTTCCCCGCACGGGCGCCGTGATCCTCGCCAGCAACCACCTCTCGTTCACCGACTCCGTCTTCCTGCCGCTCGTGCTCGATCGGCGCGTGGTGTTCCTCGCCAAGAGCGACTACTTCACCGGCCGCGGCATCAAGGGCTGGCTGATCCGCATGTTCTTCGAGGCGAGCGGGCAGCTTCCGATCGACCGGTCGGGCGGCAAGGCGAGCGAGGCCTCGCTCAACACCGGGCTGAAGGTGCTCGCGGAGGGCTACGCGCTCGGCATCTACCCCGAGGGCACGCGCAGCCCCGACGGCATCATGTACCGCGGCCGCACCGGGGTGGCCCGCATGATCCTCGAGTCGGGGGCCCCGGTCGTACCGGTCGCGATGATCGACACCGAGAAGGTCATGCCGATCGGCTCGAAGCTGCCGAAGGTCGTGCGCCCCGGTGTCGTCTTCGGCGAGCCGCTCGACTTCTCGCGGTTCCAGGGCATGGAGGGCGACCGTTTCGTGCTGCGGTCGATCACCGACGAGATCATGTACGAGCTCGGCCGCCTGAGCGGCCAGGAGTACCGCGACGTCTACGCCACGACCGTCAAGGACAAGCGCCCCGCGAACGCCCGGTAGGCTGGAAAGCCGGGCCCTCTGCGGGGCCCGTCCGCCGTGACACCCCACCAGCTGTGAGGATTCCCCCCGTGGTCGACCCCTTCGAGCCCGTCGTTCATGCTGACCCCGCCGTCGTCGCCGGGCTCGACCACTGGCGCACCCTCCCGATCAAGCAGCAGCCCGAGTGGCCCGACCGCGCCGCGGTCGCGGCAGCCTCTGCCGAGCTGGCCACGCTGCCCCCGCTCGTCTTCGCGGGCGAGGTCGACATGCTGCGCGACCGCCTGGCGCGCGCCGCCCGCGGTGAGGCGTTCCTGCTGCAGGGCGGTGACTGCGCCGAGACGTTCGCGGGGGCGACCGCCGACCAGATCCGCAACCGCGTCAAGACGATCCTCCAGATGGCGGTCGTGCTCACCTACGGCGCCTCCATGCCCGTGATCAAGATGGGCCGCATGGCCGGGCAGTTCGCGAAGCCCCGCTCGAGCGACACCGAGACCCGCGGCGATGTCACGCTGCCCGCCTACCGCGGCGACATCGTCAACGGCTACGACTTCACGCCCGAGTCGCGCCAGGCCGACCCGGCCCGCCTGGTGAAGGGGTACCACACCAGCGCCTCAACCCTGAACCTCATCCGCGCCTTCACGCAGGGTGGTTTCGCCGACCTGCGCATGGTGCACAGCTGGAACAAGGGCTTCGCCGCGAACCCCGCGAACCAGCGCTACGAGGGCCTCGCGAAGGAGATCGACCGCGCCGTCAAGTTCATGGAGGCGGCGGGTGCCGACTTCGACGAGCTCAAGCGCGTCGAGTTCTACTCGAGCCACGAGGGCCTGCTGATGGACTACGAGCGCCCCATGACGCGCATCGACTCCCGCACCGGCACCCCCTACAACACGAGCGCGCACTTCCTCTGGATCGGCGAGCGCACCCGCGATCTCGACGGCGCTCACGTCGATTTCTTCCGGCGCATCCGCAACCCGATCGGCGTCAAGCTCGGTCCCTCCACCACGCCCGAGGTGATGGAGCGGCTCATCGACGTGCTCGACCCCGAGCGCGAGCCCGGTCGTCTTACCTTCATCACGCGCATGGGCGCGGGCACCATCCGGGATGCCCTGCCGCCGCTGCTCGAGGCCGTCAAGGGCCTCGACGCCAACCCGCTGTGGGTGACCGACCCGATGCACGGCAACGGACTCACGACCCCCACGGGCTACAAGACGCGCCGCTTCGACGACGTCGTCGACGAGGTCAAGGGCTTCTTCGAGGCGCACCGCGCGGCGGGCACGCACCCCGGCGGCATCCACGTCGAGCTCACGGGCGACGATGTCACCGAGTGCCTCGGCGGCTCGGAGCAGATCGACGAGGAGACGCTCGCGACCCGCTACGAGTCGCTCTGCGATCCGCGCCTCAACCACATGCAGTCGCTCGAGCTCGCCTTCCTCGTGGCCGAGGAGCTCGGGCGCAGCTAGAAGTTCGCGACGATGGTGATGCTCGCGCCGCGGATCGCCCGCTCGTCGTCGGAGGGCCGCGACTCCTGAACCTCGGCGACGTCCCAGAACGGTCGGGGCACGTTCGTCTCGACCACGGCGACGAAACCGGCCGCCTCGAGAGCGGCGATCGCCTCCTCGATCGTCTCGCCCACGACATCGGGGATGTCGACCAGGTCCGCACCGCGCGACACGATGATGGTGAGCGTCGAGCCCGGCCGCACCGGCGCGTCGCTCGTGCGCTCGACCCGCAGCACATCGCCCTGGGCGACCTCGCCGGTGTTGTCGAACTCGGCCGCGCCGCCGACGATGCCGGTCAGGCCGCGCGCTGCGAGCGCCGCTTGCGCGGCCTCCACGGTGAGCCCGCGCACCGCCGGAATCGGACCGACCGACACGATCAGCCGCACGGGCGTGCCCTTGAACGAGGCCGCTCCCGCGGCGAGGGCCGATTCGTCCTCAGCGACGACGACGATCGCCGACCCCTCGGCGACATCGGGATCGAACTGCAGGATGCTCTCGCCGACGTCGAAGCCCGCACCGGCGAGCGCGGCGCGGGCGTCGGCCTCCGGCTGGCCGACGATGTCGGGCACGGTGGTGGGCTCCGGCCCGAGCGAAACGATGATCGTCACCACGGTGTCGCGGTCGATGCTCTCGCCCGCGGCAGGGTCGGTGCCCGCGACGAGGCCAGCCTCGATCTCGAGGTCGTAGGCCTCGGCGAGCTGGTCGCTGACGATCGCGCCCTGCTCCTCGAGGATCAGCCGGGCTGCCTCGGGGGTGTCGCCGCGCACGTCGGCGATCGTGACGCGTGCGCCCGGCCCGGCTCCGAACCACCACCCGACGCCAGCGGCGAGGCCAGCGAGAGCGAGCACGGCCGCGAACAGCATCCAGCCGCGGCGGCGGTTCGCGGGGCCGCGGCGGGCGAGCTCGGCGGTCGCGCTCGGCCCCGACTCCGCACCGGCCGAGCCGCGGGTGCCGAGCACCTGCGTCTCGTCGGTCGCGGGTGCGACGGGGATCGGCGAGGTCAGCAGAAGCGTGCGCTGCGTCGCGGCGGTGGGCAGTGCCGTCTGCAGGGAGCGGTTGGTCTCGGTCAGCTGGTCGAGCAGGGTGCGGGCATCCGCGGGCCTGTCCTGCGGATCCCGCGCGGTCGCCCACAGCACCAGCTCGTCCCATTCGGCGGGCACGAGAGGGTTGAGGCTGCTCGGCGGCGGCACCGAGTCGTTGGCGTGCTGGTAGGCGATCTGCATCGGCTGCTCGCCCTTGTACGGCTGCTCGCCGGTGAGCATCTCGAACATCATGATGCCCACCGCGTAGATGTCGCTGCGGGTGTCGGCGATGCCGCGCGTGACGAGCTCGGGGGAGAGGTACGCGATCGTGCCGAGCAGGGCCTTGCCCGTGGCCGTGTTCGCGCTCGCGGCGCGGGCGAGGCCGAAGTCGCCGATCTTGATGCGGCCGTCGTCGGCGAGCAGCACGTTCTCGGGCTTGAGGTCGCGATGCACGATGCCCGCCTTGTGGGCGGCGGCGAGCCCGGCGAGCACGGCCTGCGCGATGTCCATGGTCTGCTCGGAGGTCAGGGCTCCGTACTCCTGCAGCAGCTCCCGCAGGGTGATGCCGGGAAGGTACTCCATGACGAGGTACGCCGAGTCTGCATCCTGCCCCTGGTCGAAGACGTTGACGACGTTGGGGTGAGCCAGCCGGGCCGCCGACCGGGCCTCCTGGATGAAGCGCTCCTTGAACTGGCTGTCGTCGGCGAGGTGCCCGTGCATGATCTTCACCGCGACGAGGCGGTCAAGGCGCTGGTCGGTGGCGAGATAGACCGTCGCCATGCCGCCGCGGGCGATGCGTGAGCGCACCTGGTACCGGCCGTCGATCAGGCGGCCGATGAGGGGATCGGTCGTCGAGGTGCTCACCGGTTCAGTCTAGGTCGCGGGGCCCGTGGGCCCCGGGCGCCACACCCGTGCGGCGCACCGCTGCGATGACGCGGATGCGCGTGCTCAGGTCAGCTCGTAGTACCACGCCCACGCGCTCGCCTCCCACTTGGCGTAGGCGTCGGGGTAGGCGGAGATCTGCACGGCCTGCGCCGCCCGCGTGAGGGTCATGCTCTGCCACCCGGGGATGTCGAGCAGACCGCGGGTGTAGCCGCTGCGCCCGACGTAGAAGAGCTTGGCGGCGTGGGCCGGATCCATGATCTGGGCGACCGTGCCCCAGCCGGAGCTCGGGCGCTGCTGGAACAGACCGACCGAGTCTCGATCGCCCCACGAGATGTTGCGCAGCGACGACTCCTGCATGGCCGTGGCCAGTGCGATGACGATGCCGTACTCGGGCACGCCGAGCTCGCGGCCGACCCGCACGATGATCGCTGCGTTCTGGCGCATCTCGGCCGACATCGGGGTGACGCTGCCGCTGCTCGGCGGTCGGGGCGACGACCCGTTTCCGGTCGAGGGCGACGCGGCCGGACGTCGCGGGCTCACGGGGAGGGCAGGTCGGTCGAGCACGGGCATCGCGGCGACGGCGGCCGCGAGCCCGGCGCTGGCAGGCGCCGCATCCTGCTGCTCGACCTCGTTGCCGAGCGCCTGGGGCACGTCGGCGGCGGTGCCGACGATCGGAGCCGGCGCGGGCGTCGGAGCGGCGACCCGGCCCGGGATGACGATGGTCTGCCCGGGGTACACGATGCTCGACCAGGTCAGGCCGTTGCTGTCGAGGATCGACTGCGTCGTGACGCCGAAGCGCGCGGCCAGTGCCGAGAGGGTGTCGCCCTTGACGATCGTGTAGCGCCCGTTCACCGTTGTCGGGGCCGGGAGCCCGGTGGCCTTGACCGGGGCGGTGGTGAGGCGCAGCACCTGGCCCGGGAAGATCGACGACGACCACGAGAGCCCGTTGAGCGCCAGCACGCCCGCCGTCGCCAGACCGTAGCGCTGGGCGATGCTGCTGACGGTGTCGCCCGGCTGCACGGTGTAGGCGGCCGGTGCGGCCAGGGTCGTGACCGTCTGCGCGGCGAGGGCACCCGGCATGACGGCCGAGCCGATCGCCGCGATGGCCGACCGCAGCGAGACGGGTTCGGGAGCCTGCTCGGGGCGCGGCGGCGCCGGCTTGCGGGTCGGCGCGGCGTCGGCGGGTGCGGCGACGCCGACTCCGAGCGCGATCGCTCCCGTCAGCACGACGGGCATGGTCGACAGCGCGGCGGCGCGCAGGCGCTGCTGCAGGATGCCCGCCTCGGGTGCGGCAGTGGCGGCGGTCACACGGGGCGCGAGCCCCGCGAACACGGCGCGGGCCCGCTCGTCGATGACGGCCTCGGCACCGCGCGCGTCGAGACGGGATGGCGCAGCGTGCTGCACGTCGGTCATCTCGGTCGGCCCCCGATCGCTTCCCGGGCGCGTTCGTCGCGCCCGCAGACGGCGGTCTGCGGTGACAGAGTACTACGCGTGTCATCGGAAGTGACAGAAGTGACACGGGTTTACATGTTCGTAACATGCGCGGCGGTGCGAGGGGATGGTCTCGTCATGGCACCCTGGAACCGTGCCTGCTGAATCCGCTCGCTGGTTGACCGTTCCTGACCTCGTCGACATCCTGTCGCTCAGCCCCGGGCGGGTGCACCGGTTGCTTGAGGAGCGCCAGCTGCTCGCCGTGCGCCGCGACAAGGTGCTCGTCGTTCCCGAGGAGTTCCTGCTCGACGGGGCCCCGGTGAAGGATCTGCGGGGCACGCTCATCCTGCTGGCCGACGACGGGTTCACCGACGACGAGGCGATGGAGTGGATGCTCAGCCCGAACGAGCTGCTCGGCGCGAGCCCGATCGAGGCGCTGCGAGCCGGCCGCAAGGCCGAGGTGCGCCGCGTGGCCCAGGCCCTCGCCTTCTAGCCTCGCTGACCCGCGCTGCCGTCAGTGCGCGCGGCGGGTGACCAGGTCACTGAGGCCGACGAGCTCGGCGCGGGCCGATCGGCTCAGCGGGGCATCCTCGAGGGCCGCGAGCGCCTCCTGCACCGATCGCTCGATGATGCGCTCGGTGGTCTCGACGGCGCCGCTGTCGCGGATCGTCGCCTGCAGCGTCGCGATCTGATGCTCCGAGAGGTCGGGGTCGCCGAGCAGCTCGTCGATGAGTGCCACGGCCCCGGCGGGCAGCGCCGCGCGGGCGAGGGCGATGATGACGGTGCGCTTGCCCTCCCGCAGGTCGTCGCCGGCCGGCTTGCCCGTGATCGCGGGGTCGCCGAAGACGCCGAGCAGGTCGTCCCGCAACTGGAACGCGACGCCGAGCGGCAGGCCGAACGCGCGCAGCGCCGCGACCTGCTCGAGCGAGCCGCCCGCCATGAGCCCGCCGAGCGCGAGGGGCGCCTCGATGGAGTACTTCGCCGACTTGTAGGTCACGACGCGGTGGGCGCGCGGCAGCAGGTCGGCCTCGTCGGCGTCGCGCCAGGCGACCTCCTCGAGGATGTCGAGGTACTGCCCGACAGTGACCTCGGTGCGCATCGTCTGGAACTCGCCCCGGGCGGCCCGGGCGCTGCGCGGGTCGCTCAGCCGCGAGAGCCCGGCATCGAGCAGCTCGTCGCTCCATCCCAGCAGGAGGTCGCCGAGCAGGAGGGCCGTCGCCGTGCCGTAGGTGCGCGCGCTGCCCGTCCACTCGCGGCGGGCGTGATCGGCCTCGAAGCGACGGTGGGCGGCCGGCATGCCGCGGCGGGTGTCGGAGTTGTCCATGATGTCGTCGTGCACGAGCGCCGCGGCGTGGAAGATCTCGAGCGCGGCCGCCGCCTCGATGACGCTCGGCAGGTCGGTGTGGGTGTCGAGCTCGGCGAGCAGGTCGTCCGCCCGCACCGTGCCGGCCACGGCATGCCACCCCCAGTAGCAGAACAGAGCGCGGAAGCGCTTGCCTCCGCGCAGCAGGTCGCGGGCGGCGTCGGTGAAGACCTCCAGGTCGGGGGCGACCGCCTCGAGCTGGCCCGCGCGCTCATCGAGGAACGCCTCGAGTCGGGCATTGACCAGGTCGACTAACCGCGTTCTCTCAGGCACCCGCCTAGCCTATCCAGCGTCGCGAGCCTAGAATGGTGGAGCGGGTCCCGCCCGCACTGCCGTCCGTCGAAGGGGTCATCATGCCGCTGTCTGAGCACGAGCAGCGCCTCCTGGAAGAGATGGAGCGCAATCTCTACCAGAACGACGCCGACTTCGTCGCGACCGTCGCCGGGCGCCGCGGCAAGCCGAACTACCGTCTGATCGTCATCGGCGCTCTTCTCGCGGTCGCCGGTGTGGCCGCCCTCGTCGCCGGCGTGATCGTGCAGCAGCCGCTCGTCGGTGTGGTCGGTTTCGGCCTCATGCTCGGCGGTGTGCTCATGGTGCTGTCGCCCGGCCGCTCGGCGGCCGAGTCCGGCGCCCCGAGCGCGAGCGCGGGCGCCCGTCGGGCCCCTCGGTCGTCGTGGATGACCACCATGAACGAGCGCTGGGAGCGCCGCCAGGACGAGCGCGGCGAGTAGCCCTCCACATCCCTCCCTTCCGAACGGGGTCGACCACGCGGTCGGCCCCGTTTCGGCGTCCGGGGGTGTGAGCTCGCGCCCTGCGGGATGCGCATTGCGCGCATCCGCCGCCCTGCGGGGGACTCGGCAGCGGTCGCCGACCCCCTCGCCCTCCACCAGCCCTCCACCTCAGCTCCCCTTTCCTCCACCGCGAGAAGGCCCGGATTTCCGGGCCTTTCTGCATTCCGCGCGAGTGGAGGAGCCGGTCATGTGTGCGTAGAATGCCCACGATGCTTCCATTTGTGGAGGAATGTGGAGTAAAGTGGAGGAACATACCTGATCTCGGGCCGGAGATGAGAGGGGGCCAGGTCGATGCTTCTCGGCACGCACACCCCCAAGCTCGACGAGAAGGGGCGCATCATCCTCCCGGCCAAGTTCCGGGCCGAGCTCGCCGGCGGCGTCGTGCTGACGCGCGGCCAGGAGCACTGCATCTACGTCTTCAGCGCCGCGACCTTCCAGCAGCAGCTCGACAAGCTGCGCACCGCGCCCCTGACGAGCAAGCAGGGACGTGAGTTCCAGCGGTTCTTCCTCTCCGGCGCGAGCGAGCAGGAGCCCGACTCGCAGCACCGCGTGACGATCCCGGCCGTGCTGCGCGACTACGCGGGCCTCGACCGCGAGCTGACCGTCATCGGCGCCGGCGATCGGGCCGAGATCTGGTCGACCGAGGCCTGGAACACCTATTACGCGGAGCGCGAGGAAGCCTTCGCCGCGACGGAGGAGGAGGTGATCCCCGGACTCTTCTGACCGTGGGCCCTGACTCCCAGCCGTCGCCCGCCCTGGCGCACCTTCCCCGGTGCCAGGTCGCCACGGATGGGGATCAGGAACCCGCGGCCCGAACCGGCAGCGTCATGGCAGAGACTCCCGTGCACATCCCCGTCATGCTCGAGCGCACCCTCGAGCTGCTGGCCCCTGCTCTCGAGCGCGAGGGGGCGGTGCTCGTCGACGCCACCCTCGGTCTCGGGGGCCACGCGGAGGCGGCGCTCGAGCGCCACGCGGGCCTCACGCTCGTCGGCCTCGACCGCGACACCGACGCGCTCGCCCGTGCTGGCGAGCGGCTCGCGCGCTTCGGCGACCGGGTGCACCTGGTGCACACCGTGTACAGCGGACTGCGGACCGCGCTCGACGGCCTCGGCATCGAGAGCGTCAGCGCCGTGCTGTTCGACCTCGGCGTCTCGTCGATGCAGCTCGACCAGGCCGAGCGGGGATTCGCCTACGCGCAGGACGCGCCGCTGGACATGCGCATGGATCGCACGCGCGGCGTGACGGCGGCGAGCATCCTCGCGGACTACCCGGAGGACGAGCTGCGCCGAATCTTCTACGCCTACGGGGAGGAGAAGCTGGCGCCGCGGTACGCGCGCCGCATCGTGCAGGCCCGCGCCGAGCATCCCATCGAGCGGTCGTCGCAGCTGGTCGACCTGATCGCCCAGGCGACCCCTCGTGCCGTGCAGCGGGCAGGGCACCCGGCGAAGCGCGTCTTCCAGGCCCTGCGCATCGAGGTGAACGGCGAGCTCGAGGCGCTCGAGGCGGCGCTCCCGGCGGCCCTCGACGCTCTCGCGCTCGGCGGACGCATCGTCGTGCTCGCGTACCAGTCGCTCGAAGACCGCATCGTCAAGCGCGAGCTCGCCGCGCGCACGCGTTCGACCGCGCCGAGCGGACTGCCGATCGAGCTGCCCGAGCACCGCCCGGAGTTCGCCCTCCTGGTGCGGGGAGCGGAGCTCGCCGATGACGCCGAGCGCGCGCGCAACCCGCGAGCGATCCCCGTGCGGCTGCGCGCCGCCGAGCGTGTGCGGGAGGCCGCATGAGCGCCGTTCCGATCACGGCCGCGCCGCGCCGCGCGCCGCTACAGAGCCCCGCGCGTCCGCCGCTCGAGGTCGTTCCCACGCGCGCGCAGCGAAGTGCCCGGCCCCGTGCGCTGTACGCCGTCGCGACCGTCGCGGGAGTCTTCGCGATCCTGCTGGCGCAGCTGCTGCTGAGCATCGTGCTCTCCGACGGCGCCTACCGCATCACCGCGCTCGAGGCGCAGCGTGTCGAGCTCGACCGCACCGCCCAGGTGCTCACCGAGCGGCTCAACGTGTACGACTCCGCCCAGAACGTCGCGGCGAACGCCGAGTCGCTCGGCATGGTCGTGAGCACGGTGAGCCCCGCATTCCTCCTTCTCTCCACTGGCGCCGTGCAGGGCGCCCCGACGCCGGCGGGGGCCGGCTCCGGGGTGCTCGACGGACGGGGCGATCTCGTCGGAAACGTGCTGCTGACCGACGTGCCCCTCGTGACCCCGGCGGCGACGGGGGGTGCATCGGCGGCGGGCGTGAGCGCGCCTCCGACGCCGTCGTCGTCGGGGTCGCTACCGTCGGCACCGAGCGCGAGCCCGCCCGGGGCTCTGCCTTCGCCGGTGACGCGCTGAGAGCACGGGAGGAGACGCCATCGTGGTGACCGCCGACCGTCGCACCCGACGCCGCCTCGCCGCCTGGACGCTGCTCATCGCGATCGTGCTCGGCTCGTTCGTCGTGCGGCTCATCGACATCCAGGTCGTGCGCGCCGCCGAGCTGGCGGAGGAGTCGGAGGCGCGCCGGTCGATCCCCGTCACCGTGTACGGCGCTCGCGGCGACATCGTCGACGCCAACGGGGTGCCGCTCGCCGACTCGGTGTACCGCTACGACATCACCGTTTCGCCCCGATTCGTGCGTGACTACACCCGCACCGATGAGGAGACGGGGGCGAAGGTCACGACCACGGTGGCCGACGCCCTCGCCGCGGTCGCCGCGATCGTCGAGGGTGATCCGATCGCGATGCGCGCCGAGATCGAGGCGCAGCTCGCCGAGAATCCCGAAGACGATCACGCCTACCTCGCCCGGCGCGTCACGACCGAGCAGTTCCAGGCCGTGCGCGAGCTCGACATCCCCTGGGTCTACTGGGAGCGTCTGCCGAGCCGCACGTACCCCAACGGCCAGATCGCCGGCAACCTCGTCGGCTTCCTCGGCACCGATGGGCCGCAGACGGGGCTGGAGCGGCGGCTCGACGACTGCCTCGCAGCGACGAACGGCACCTCGACCTACGAGCGGGGCGCCGACGGGGTGCGGCTGCCCGGCACGACGGTCGTGCAGCAGGAGGCCGTCGACGGCGGCACGCTGCACCTGACCATCGACGCCGACCTGCAGTGGTTCGCGCAGCAGACGATCGCCGAGCAGGCCATCGCGATCGGCGCCGACTGGGCGACGGCCTGGGTCGTGCGCGTCGACGACGCGCACGTGATCGCCGCCGCCGACTGGCCCACGGTCGACCCCAACGACGTCGATGGCACCGCCGTCGACAACCTCGGCTCGCGCAGCTTCAGCGCCCCGTTCGAGCCCGGCTCGGTCATCAAGTCGCTGACCTTCGCCGCCCTGCTGGATGCGGGGCTCACGTCCCCCGGCGAGCAGGTCGTCGCCCCGGGCCGGCTGCCGACCATCGATGGCTACTCCATCACGGATGCTTGGGCGCACGACGACCTGCGGCTGACCGCCGCGGGTGTGCTCGTGCGCTCGTCGAACACCGGCACCTCCGTGCTGAGCGAGCGCCTGAGCGTGCAGCAGCGCCACGACTACCTCGCCGCCTTCGGGATCGGGCAGGAGACCGCCGTCGACTTCCTCGGCGAATCCAGCGGGCGCCTGCCCGACCCGGAGACCATCGACGGGCACACCGCTCTGACGCAGATGTTCGGCCAGGGCATGTCGGCAACGAGCGCGCAGATCGCGAGCGCGTACCAGGCGCTCGCCAACGGCGGGGTGCGCCTGCCGCTCACGCTCGTCGCGGGGTGCGAGCATCCCGATGGCACCATGACGCACCTGCCGTCGGGGGAGGGCGTGCGCGCGGTCTCGGAGGCGGCCGCCGAGACGACCCTCGCGATGATGCAGGGTGTCGCCACCGACAGCGCGATCGCCCGCACGATCGACATTCCGGGGTACCGCGTCGCCGCCAAGACCGGCACCGCCGAGGTCGCCGAGAACGGCCGCTACACCGACCAGCGAATCATCTCGGTCGCGGGTGTCGCGCCGGCGGACGACCCGCAGTACGTCGTTGTCGTCACCTACGGCAAGCCCGATACGATGAGGACGTCGGCTACCGCGGCGCCCACCTTCCGGGCGATCATGACCCAGGTGCTCACAACGTTCCGGGTCGCCCCGTCGAGCGAGCCGGCACCCCGCCTGCCGCTCGCCTGGTAGGCGCCGCTGAGCGCAGCAGTCTGCGTCAGCCCCCGAGTGACGCTGAGCGGACGAGAGCAGAGCTGAGGTTCCGGTGCCCCCATCCCCCCTGACGGTGCTGCGACCCGAGCACCGGGCACCGCGCCCGCTCGCCGAGCTCGCCGAGGCGTTCGGTCTCGCCGTGCACGGCGATACCGCTCAGGCGGGCGTCACGGGTGTCGCCGTCGCGGCCTCGCACGTGCACCCCGGCGACCTCTACGTCGCTCTGCAGGGGGCGCACACCCACGGTGCCGCCTTCGTCGACGAGGCGCACGAGCGCGGCGCGGTCGCCGTGCTCACCGACCCTGCGGGCCTCGACCGCGTGCGCGCCGCAGGGCTGACCGCGCTGGTCGCCGAGCACCCGCGGGCCATGCTCGGAGCGGTGTCGGCGTGGGTCTACGGCACCGCGGATGCTGCGGTCACCCTGTTCGGCGTGACAGGCACCAACGGCAAGACCTCGACGGCCTACCTGCTCGACGCCGTTGCGCGGCAGCTGGCGCTGCGCACCGGCCTCAGCACGACGGCCGAGCGGGTGATCGACGGCGAGCGCTCCGCGAGCCGGCTCACGACGCCCGAGGCCCCGGAGGTGCACGCGATGATCGCGCTGCTCGCCGAGCGGGGCATCGACGTGGCGACGCTCGAGGTCAGCGCCCAGGCGCTCACCCGGCACCGCGTCGACGGCGTGCTCTTCGACGTCACGGGGTTCACCAACCTCAGCCACGACCACCTCGACGACTACGGCACGATGGACGCGTACCTCGCGGCCAAGGCCCAGCTGTTCACGGCCGAGCGCACGCGGCAGGCCGTCATCTCGCTCGACTCGGCCTACGGCGACCGCGTCGCCGCCCTCGCCGATGTGCCGGTCACGACCATCAGCTCGCGGCCGGAGGTCGATGCCGACTGGCGGCTCACGATCACCGCGCAGGAGCCCGACCGCACCGCTTTCGCCCTGCACGGCCCGGAGGGCGCCGTGCTCACGAGCGCCGTGCCGGTGGTCGGAGCGCATATGGCGGCCAACGCCGGCCTCGCGATCGTCATGCTGGTGCGGGCCGGGCACAGTCTGGCGAGCATCCAGGCGGCCCTCGGCGACGCGCCGATCGACGTCTACCTTCCCGGTCGGGCCGAGCGGGTCTCGGGCGAGGGCGGCCCCGCGGTCTTCGTCGACTTCGGGCACAGCGCCGACGCCTACGCGACGACGCTCGCCGCCCTGCGGCCGTTCACCCCGGGGCGGCTCATCGTGCTGTGCGCCGCCAACGGCAACCGCGACGCGACGAAGCGCTTCGACATGGGCAGGGTCGCGGCCGAGGGCAGCGACGTCGTCATCGTGACCGACCACCACCCGCGGCTGGAGGACCCGGCGGTGATCCGCGCGGCCCTGCTCGAGGGCGTGCGCGCGGCCTCCTCCCCGGTCGAGGTGCACGAGGTCGTGCCGCCCGAGGAGGCGATCCGCGTCGCGGTGGCGATGGCGGCACCGGGTGACACCGTGCTCTGGGCGGGCCCGGGCCACCTCGACTACCGCGACGTCGGCGGCGTGAAGGTTCCGTTCGACGCGCGCGCTCTCGCTCGCGAGGCCCTGCGCGAGGCGGGATGGCCGAGCTCGTGACCGCGGTGCGCATCGACGACGCGCGCTCCGAGCCCTCCGGCACGGTGCTCGAGCTGCTGATCGGGGACGAGCGGCGCACGGTGCGCATCCCGCAGCTCGGGTCGGAGGCCGTGCGCCGCGCGATCGGCGCACTCGAGGCCGCGCTGGCCGCCGGATCGGGGCTGGATGCGGCGCTCAGCGCGCTGCCCACCGACGACCTGCCCCGCCGCATGCAGCGCCGCCGCACGGCCGCCGGTGCCCTGCTGCTCGACGACACCGCCGCTCTCGAGCCCGACGAGGTGCGCGCGTCGCTGCGCGTGCTCGCCGATCTCGGTCGTTCCGGATTCCGCACCCTCGCGGTCGTGGGTCCGCTCGCGGTGGAGCCGGTCGACCGGCTCGATGCCCACGATGCTCTCGGGCGCATCGTCGTGCGGCTCGACATCCGGCAGCTGGTCGTGGTGGGGCAGGAGGCCCGGCACCTGCACATGGCGGCCGGGCTCGAGGGTTCGTGGGACGGCGAGTCCGTGCTCATGGACGACCCCGACACCGCGTACGATTTCGTGCGTGCAACGAGCGGACCGGACACCGTGATCCTCGTGACCGGCGGCGCCGGCCTCGACCTGACCCCGCTCGTCGAGCGGCTCTCCGGGGGCGCCTCGTGATCGCACTCCTGCTGGCGGGCGCGTTCTCGCTCTCGTTCACGCTGCTCATGACGCCGCTGTTCATCCGGCTGTTCGAGCGCATCGGCTGGGGCCAGTTCATCCGCGACGACGGCCCGCAGTCGCATCACACCAAGCGGGGCACGCCGACGATGGGCGGCATCGTCTTCATCCTCGGCTCGGTGCTCGGCTACTTCTTCGGGCACCTCGTCGTCGGCGAGCGCATCACCGCGAGCGGCCTGCTGGTGCTGCTGCTGATGGTGGGGCTGGGTGTGGTCGGCTTCGTCGACGACTTCACGAAGACCCGCAAGCAGCGCAGTCTCGGTCTCGGCGGCTGGGCGAAGGTGGCCGGTCAGGCGATCGTCGCGACGGTCTTCGCCCTCCTCGCGCTGTCGTTCCCGGACGAGAACGGGCAGACGCCGGCCTCGACGATGATCTCGGCGGTGCGCGACATCCACTGGCTCGACTTCGCCGTGCTGGGTTCGATCGGTGCGGTCATCGCCTTCGCGATCTGGGTCAACATCATCGTGATCAGCACGTCCAACGCGGTCAACGTCGCCGACGGGCTCGACGGCCTCGCCACCGGTGCGTCGATCCTCTCGGTCGCGGCCTACATCTTCATCGCGTTCTGGCAGTTCAACCAGTCGTGCGAGAACCCGGCTCTCGACCCGGCCAATGCCTACCGCTGCTACGAGGTGCGCGACTCGCTCGACTTGGCGATCGTCGCCGCCGCGATCGCCGCGAGCCTCATCGGCTTCCTGTGGTGGAACACCTCGCCTGCCCAGATCTTCATGGGCGACACGGGGTCGCTCGCGATCGGCGGTGCCCTCGCCGCCCTCGCGATCCTGACCCGCACCGAGCTGCTGCTCGTGCTCATCGGCGGCCTGTTCCTCATCGTCACCGGCTCGGTCATCCTGCAGCGGGCGTACTTCAAGATCACGAAGGGCAAGCGCATCTTCCTCATGAGCCCCCTGCACCACCACTTCGAGCTGAAGGGGTGGGCGGAGGTCACCGTCGTCGTGCGCTTCTGGCTCATCGGCGGGCTCTTCGTGGCGGTCGGCGTCGGGCTCTTCTATCTCGAGTGGGTCAGCCAGTAGTGGTGGCCCGACCGGATGACCTGACGAGCTGGCACGACGACTGGTCGGGGCTGCGGGTGCTCGTGCTCGGGCTCGGCGTGACGGGCTTCGCGGTCGCCGACACCCTCGCCGAGCTCGGCTGCCGCGTGCATGTCGCAGCGCACCGACCGGATGAGGACCGCGCCCGCATCCTGCCGGTGATCGGCGTCGAGCTGATCGAGCTGACCGCTCCCGATGCGGTGCCTCCGGCGTTCGACGCGCTCGCGCTCGACCTCGTCATCGTCTCGCCGGGCTTCCTCCCCGACCACCCCCACGTGGCGTGGGCGCGCGAGCGCGACCTGCCGCTGTGGGGAGACATCGAGCTCGCCTGGCGCGTGCGCGACAAGGTCGCGCCGCCCGCCGACTGGGTGCTCATCACGGGCACGAACGGCAAGACCACTACGACCCAGCTGACGGCCACGATGCTGCAGCAGGACGGTCGGCGCGTCGCGCCCTGCGGCAACATCGGCATCCCCGTGCTCGACGCGGTGCGTGATCCGGGCGGCTTCGACGTACTCGTCGTCGAGATCTCGAGCTTCCAGCTGCACTGGCTGCCGACCGCGGGGCCCGGCGCGCCGCACCCCGCCGCGAGCGTCTGCCTCAACCTCGCGGAGGACCACTACGACTGGCACGGCTCGGCCGAGGCCTACGCGGCCGCGAAGGCGAAGGTCTACGAGAACACGCGGATCGCCGCGGTGTTCAACCGCACCGACCCGGCGACGATCCGCATGGTCGAGAACGCCGAGGTGCAGGAGGGCTGCCGGGCGATCGGCTTCGGCGCCGACACGCCGGGCATGAGCGACATCGGGGTCGTCGACGACCTGCTCGTCGACCGCGCCTTCCTCGACGACCGTCGCACGAGCGCCCTCGAGCTCGCCGAGCTCGCCGACGTCGCGGCGGCCGGTCTCGCCACGCCGCACGGCCTCGCGAACACGCTTGCCGCCTGCGCCCTCGCGCGGGCCCTCGACGTGGCCCCCGTGTCGATCCGGGATGCCCTCCGCCGGTTCCACGTCGACCACCACCGCACCGAGCTCATCGCCATCAGTGCCGACATCGCCTGGGTCGACGACTCGAAGGCCACCAACCCGCACGCGGCGGCCTCAGCGCTGAGCGCCTACCGCTCGGTGGTGTGGATCGTCGGGGGGCTGCTCAAGGGCGTCGACCTCGCACCCCTCGTCGAGACGCACCGCGACCGCCTGCGGGCCGCCGTCATCATCGGCACCGACCGCGCGGCCGTGCGCGCGGCGTTCGAGCGACACGCGCCGCTCATCCCTCTGTTCGAGGTCGACCACGACGACACTGGGGAGGTGATGCCCCGCGCGGTGCGCTTGGCCGCCGGTGTCGCCGAGAGCGGCGACACCGTGCTGCTGGCCCCGGCAGCGGCATCCATGGATCAGTTCGTCGACTACGCCGACCGCGGCCGCCGGTTCAGCCAGGCGGTGCGGGAGCACCTGGAGGGGGAGGCCCATGACGACGGTCCGCCCACCGCGGGGTCGCGCGGCAGCTGAGCCGCCGGGTCCGCCCGCTCCCGGTCGCCGCGCGAGCGCTCCCGCGGTCGTCGCCGTGCGGCGGCTGTTCGGCGTGACCGATCCCGACGCGATGCTCGCGGTCGGCACGGTCATGTTCCTCGTGCTGTTCGGGCTCGTGATGGTGCTGTCGTCGTCCGCGGTCACCTCGGCGCAGAACAACGAGGGCGACTTCTTCGCCGTCTTCCTGCGGCAGGGCCTGTTCGCCCTCATCGGCATCCCGCTCATGCTCACGGTCGGGCGGCTGCCGGCGGTCTTCTGGCGGCGCTGGGCGCGCGTCGCCGTCATGGTCGGGCTCGCCCTGCAACTGCTGGTCTTCACGGGCCTCGGCTACGACTACGGCGGAAACCGCAACTGGATCGAGCTGTTCGGCTTCACGATGCAGCCCTCCGAGTTCCTCAAGCTCGCGCTCGTCGTGTGGCTCGCCACCGTGCTGGCCGATCGGGCCAACGCCTTCACCGACCTGCGCAGCGTGGCCATCCCGGCCCTGCCGGTCTCCGGGGTCGCGGTGGGCATGGTGCTGCTGGGGCAGGACCTCGGCACCGCCTCCATCATGATCGCCATCGTGCTCGCCGCGCTGTTCTTCGCGGGAGCCCCGCTGCGGCACCTCGGCCTGCTCGTCGCCGGCATCGCCGCGCTCGCGGTGATCTTCGCCCTCACCTCGACCTCGCGCACGAGCCGCATCAGCGTCTGGCTCAACGGATGCGCGCCCGAGGACTACGAGTTCACCTGCTGGCAGTCGGTGCACGCGCTGTGGGCCCTCGGCTCGGGCGGGGTGCTCGGCGTCGGGCTCGGCAATTCGGCCACCAAGTGGCGCTGGCTGCCCCACGCCGAGAGCGACTTCATCTTCGCGATCATCGGCGAGGAGCTCGGGCTCATCGGGGCCATCGTGGTGCTCGTGCTGTTCGCGGTGCTCGCCGTTGCGCTCATGCGCATCGTGCGGCGGCACGTCGACCCCTTCGCGCGCATCGCGACGGGCGCGATCATGGTCTGGCTCATCGGTCAGGCGTTCGTCAACATCGCCGTCGTGCTCGGCATGCTCCCCGTGCTCGGGCTGCCGCTGCCGTTCATCTCGGCGGGCGGATCGGCGCTGCTCTCCTCGCTGCTCGCCGTGGGCGTCGTGCTGTCGCTCGCGCGGGGCCTGCCGACGGCAGCGCCGGGGGCCCCGAGCGCGCAGCCGGGCCTGGCCCCCGCGCCGCGGAGGACGTCGCGATGACCACGGCCCTGCTGGCCGGCGGCGGCACGGCCGGTCACGTCAACCCCCTGCTCGCGCTCGCCGACCACTGGCGATCGGTCGAGCCGGAGGCGCAGCTGCTCGTGCTCGGAACGGCCGAGGGCCTCGAGGCCCGGCTCGTTCCCGCGCGGGGCTACGAGCTGCTCACGATCCCGCGCGTGCCCTTCCCGCGGCGGCTCGGGCGCGCGGCGCTCGGGTTTCCGCGGCGGTTCGGCGAGGCCGTCGACCGCACTCGCACGATCATCCGCGAGCGCGGGGTCGAGGTGGTCGTCGGCTTCGGCGGCTACGCGGCTGCCCCGGCCTACGTGGCGGCGCGGCGCGAGGGCGTGCCGATCGTGGCGCACGAGGCCAACGCGCGCCCGGGCATCGCCAACCGGCTGGCCCGCTGGCTCGGCGGCACCATCGCCGTCACCTTCGCCGGCACACCCCTGCGCGGGGCGCACGTCGTCGGCATGCCGCTGCGGCGCGAGATCGTCACGCTCGACCGCACGGCGCTGCGCGCCGAGGCGCGGGCGCAGCTCGACCTCGACCCGCATCGGCCGCTCCTGCTCGTGACCGGGGGGTCGACGGGCGCGCTGCGCCTCAACACCACCCTGACGGCGAGCGCCGCCCGCGTGCTGGGGGCGGGCTGGCAGGTGCTGCATCTCACCGGCACTGGTCGCGGCGGCGACGACCCCGGGCTCGCGGGCTACCGCACGATGACGTACTGCGACCGCATGGACCTCGCATTCGCGGCGGCCGATCTGGCGCTCTGCCGGGCCGGCTCGGCGACCGTCAGCGAGCTCGCCGCGATCGGGCTGCCAGCCGTGCTCGTGCCCTATGCCGCGGGCAACGGCGAGCAGCGGCTGAATGCCCGTGAGCTCGTCGCGGCCGGGGGAGCGATCCTGGTCGCCGACAGCGAGCTGAGCGAGCAGTGGGTCGCCGGGCGGCTCGTGCCGCTGCTCGAGCGGCGCGACGAGATCGCCCGCATGGCGGCGGCGGCGGCATCCGTCGGGCGACGCGACGGGGCGGAGGCGCTGCTCGCCCTCGTGCGCGCCGCGCTGGCCGAGCGGGCCGCCTAGGCTGGTCGGCGATGATCAAGCCCGACCCCGACCTCGTCCTTCCCGACACGCTCGGCGCCCTGCACTTCGTCGGAATCGGCGGCAGCGGCATGAGCGGCATCGCCCGCATGTTCCACGAGCGCGGGTATCGCGTCACGGGCAGCGACCGCTCCGACTCGGGCACGGTGCAGGCGCTGCGCGACCTGGGCATCACGGTGCACATCGGGCACGATGCGGCGCACGTCGGCGACGCCGACACGCTCGTCGTCACCGGCGCGCTCTGGGTCGACAACCCCGAGTACCAGACGGCGCTCCGCACCGGCATCCCCGTGCTGCATCGCTCCCAGGCGCTCGCCTGGCTGATGCGGGGCGAGCGGGTGCTGGCGGTCGCCGGCGCCCACGGCAAGTCCACGTCGACGGGGATGCTGGTCACGGCCCTGCGCGCCCTCGACCTCGACCCCTCCTTCGTCAACGGGGCCGTGATCCAGGGGGCGGGCACGAGCGCCGCCTGGGGTACGGGGGATCTCTTCGTGGTGGAGGCCGACGAGTCCGACGGGTCGTTCCTGCTCTACGACGTGAGCATCGCGCTCATCACCAACATCGATACCGATCACCTCGACCACTACGGTGACGCGGCGGCGCTGGAGGGCGCGTTCGACCGCTTCGCGGCGGGCGCCCGCGAGCTCGTCGTCGTGTCGGCCGACGACCCCGCGACACGGCGGGTTGGCGACCGGCTGCGGGCCGTCGAGGAGGGGCCTCGCGTGCGCACCTTCGGCGAGGCCGCCGATGCCGACGTGCGACTCGTGGCGATCGGCGAGGAGGGCCCGGTGTCGTTCCGCGTCGCCGTCGACGGTGTCGAGGTCGATGGTCTGCTGGGTGTCCCGGGCCGCCACAACGCCCTCAACGCCGCCGGGGCCATCGCGGTGCTCACGGGTCTCGGCATCGGCGCCGACGCCGCCGTGCGGGCGCTGGACGGCTTCGCCGGCACCCAGCGGCGCTTCGAGTCGCACGGCCTCGCCGACGGGGTGCGCCTCTACGACGACTACGCCCATCATCCGGCCGAGGTGGCCGCCGCCCTCCAGACGGCGCGCTCGGTCGCGGGGGAGGGGCGCGTCATCGCGATCCACCAGCCGCACCTGTACAGCCGCACGCAGGCGATGGCGGGCGAGTTCGCCGCGGTCTACGAGCGGGCGGCCGACCACACGGTCGTGCTCGACGTGTACGGCGCTCGGGAGGATCCGATCCCCGGGGTCACCGGACGCCTGGTGGTCGACCGCTTCGCTGACGGATCGCGGGTCGACTACCGGCCCGACTGGCAGGAGGCCGCGCTGCGCATCGCCGAGATCGCCCGGCCCGGCGACATCGTGATGACCCTGAGCTGCGGGGATGTGTACCGCATCCTGCCGCAGGTGCGCGCGGCCCTGGAGGCGCGCGAACCGGAGTCGACCGCGCCGTGAAGCGACCCGAGGGATTCGGAGGCACGCCGCGGGCGGCCGCGCCGCCGTCGCGGGGCGCTCCGCCACCGCCCTCGCCCGCGGCCCCGGCCGCGCCCAGCGACGAGCGCGCGTCACGACGCTCGATACCGCGCTCCTCGGCACCGCGCGCCTCGACACCGCCCACCGCGAATCCGCGCCTCCCGGCGCCATCCCGGGCGAGCAGGGGCTCGGCCCCCGCGGCACCGCCCCCGCCGACCGGTCCGGCCGCTCCCTCACCCGAGCGGTCGGCACGATCGGCCCAGCGCGCGGCCACGCAGGCCCGTCGGCGCGCGGAGCGGCTGGAGGTGCGGCGGTTCACCCGCCGATCGCGCCGCCGTCGCATCGTCGCAGTGGCCGCGCTCGGCTCCACGGCCCTCCTGCTGCTCTCGGTGGCGGTCGTGACGCTCTCGCCGCTCATGGCGCTGCAGACCGTGTCGGTCGCGGGGGCGCAGCGCCTCGACCCGGCACAGGTCTCGGCCGCGCTCGACGATCAGCTCGGCACGCCGCTCGCTCTGCTCGACGAGGGCGCCGTGCGCGAGAGCCTCGCGGCCTTCCCGCTCATCCGCTCGTACACGACCGAGATCGTGCCGCCGCACACCCTGGTCGTGCGCATCGTCGAGCGCGTGCCGCTCGCGGCGATCGATCGGGGAGGGTCGGTCGAGCTCGTCGACGCCGCGGGCGTGGTGGTCGAGCGGTCGGCCGAGCGGCCGGCGGGCATCCCGCTGATCGCGCCCGAGAGCGCCGACATCGAGTCGCTCGCCTTCGAGAGCGCGACCGCCGTGCTCTCGGCCCTGCCGGCCGAGCTGCGCGCGCAGGTGGATGTCATCACCGCCTCGACGCGGGACGACGTGACCTTCACCATGATCGGCGCCGGGCATCGGGTCGTGTGGGGGAGCGCCGAGCGCTCGGCCTTCAAGGCGCGCGTGCTCGCGGCGGCGCTGGGCACGACGAGCCAGTCGCGGGCGTGGGAGTACGACGTGTCGGCCCCCGAGACCCTCGTGGTGCGCGGCCTCTGACCACGACGGCACTCGACCGGCGCGTGCCGGGGCCCGCCGGTGCGTGCACGGGTATTCGCGACACGCGGGGAGCCTCGGGCCGCGCATGCCGGCCGCGCCCTACCGTCGACATCACCAGTACATACTGAGCATAACTTTAGCCTTCAACCTGAGGGTTAAGGTTGAGCGGAAGGCCTCGACGTGACCTCGAACCAGAACTACCTCGCCGTGATCAAGGTCGTCGGCATCGGCGGCGGCGGCGTCAACGCCGTCAACCGGATGATCGAGCTGGGCCTGCGGGGCGTCGAGTTCATCGCCATCAACACCGACGCGCAGGCGCTGCTCATGAGCGACGCCGACGTGAAGCTCGACGTGGGCCGTGAGCTCACCCGCGGGCTCGGCGCGGGCGCCGACCCGGAGGTCGGACGCCGTGCAGCGGAGGACCACGCCGAGGAGATCGAGGAGGCCCTCGCCGGCGCCGACATGGTCTTCGTCACCGCGGGCGAGGGCGGCGGCACCGGTACCGGAGGCGCGCCCGTCGTCGCCCGCATCGCGAAGTCGATCGGGGCCCTCACCATCGGTGTCGTCACCAAGCCCTTCGGCTTCGAGGGCAAGCGGCGCCAGGCCCAGGCCGACGCGGGCGTCGCGGCCCTCAAGAACGAGGTCGACACGCTCATCGTCGTGCCGAACGACCGGCTGCTCGAGATCAGCGACCGCGGCATCTCGATGCTCGAGGCGTTCGCCACGGCCGACCAGGTGCTGCTCGCGGGCGTGCAGGGCATCACCGATCTGATCACCACGCCCGGCCTCATCAACCTCGACTTCGCCGACGTCAAGAGCGTCATGCAGGGCGCCGGCTCGGCGCTCATGGGCATCGGCTCGGCGCGCGGCGCCGATCGCGCCATCAAGGCCGCCGAGCTCGCGGTCGCGAGCCCGCTGCTCGAGGCGAGCATCGACGGCGCGCACGGCGTGCTGCTGTCGATCCAGGGCGGCTCGAACCTCGGCATCTTCGAGATCAACGACGCTGCGAAGCTCGTGCAGGAGGCCGTGCACCCCGAGGCGAACATCATCTTCGGGGCGGTCATCGACGACACCCTCGGCGACGAGGTGCGCGTCACGGTGATCGCCGCGGGCTTCGACGGCGGCGAGCCCACCACCGTGCACCGCGACCGCCGGTCGAGCTTCCAGGCCGCCGACGCGGCCGCGGCCATGGGCGTCACCGCTCCTGCCGCCCAGCCCGACCTCGCCGCCGTGGGTCAGGGCTGGGCCGACGCCGACGGACTCGCTGCGACCGCGCCCATCGATCCGCTCGACGTCGACGACGAGGGCGACCTCGACATCCCCGACTTCCTGCGCTGACGCGGGGCGCCCATGGCACCGGATGCTGCGCTCACCGCCCGCCACGCCCGCGTCGAGGCGGCGGTGGTCGAGGCCTGCCGCGCCGCGGGCCGGGCTCGCGACGAGGTGACCCTCATCGTCGTGACGAAGTTCCACCCCGCGAGCCTCATCCGCGACCTCGCGGCCCTCGGGGTACGGGATGTCGGCGAGAACCGGCATCAGGACGCGGCGCCGAAGGCCGAGCAGCTCACCGACCTCCCGCTCACCTGGCACTTCGTCGGGCAGCTGCAGTCGAACAAGGCTCGCGCGGTGGCCGAGTACGCCCGCGTCATCCACTCCGTCGACCGCGCATCCCTGGTCTCGGCCCTCGCGCGCGCGGAGCGCCCGCTCGACGTCTTCCTCGAGGTCAACCTGACCGACGATCCCGGCCGCGGGGGAGTCGCGCCGGGCGCGGTGCTGCCGCTCGCCGAGCAGGTGCTCGCGCACCCCCAGCTGCGGCTGCGCGGAGTGATGGCCGTCGCCCCGCTCGACGAGCAGCCGCGCGCCGCATTCGCCCGCCTCCGCGGCGTCTCGGAACGGCTGCGCGCGGTCGCTCCCGCAGCGACGGACATCTCGGCGGGCATGTCCAACGACTTCGCGGAGGCGATCGCCGAGGGCGCGACACACCTCCGCATCGGCACCGCAATCACCGGAGAACGACCGCCCCGGCCTTAATCTGGGCACGCCCCGACGGTTAGGACGACGAATCATGAGCAACCCGCTGCGCAAGACGATGGTGTACCTCGGCCTCGCCGACGAGGAGGTCGAGTACGAGCAGCCGCACGCCGCGCCGCACGCGACCGCGCCTGCTCCCGCCGCTCCCCAGCGCGCCGCGGTCACGCCGCTGCGCCGTGCCGCTGCGCGTCCCGCGCCCGTCGGCGACCTGAACGAGATCCTCACCGTGCACCCGCGCGCCTACAAGGAGGCCCCGGCGATCGCCGAGGCGTTCCGCGAGGGCGTTCCGGTGATCATGAACCTGTCGCAGATGTCCGAGAGCGAGGCCCGTCGCCTGGTCGACTTCGCCTCGGGGCTCTCGCAGGGGCTCGAGGGCCGGATCGAGCGGGTGACGAGCAAGGTGTTCCTGCTGTCGCCCGCGCACGTCGCGACGTCCGGCGATGCCGCCGAGCTCGAGCCCGACGTCGACGCCGCGTTCCTCGCCCGCGACTGACGCCGACTGCCGCTCGCGCGGCGCGCTGACAGCCTGACCTGAGAGACTTCTGCCGTGGCTTTCGTGTTCTCGGTCATCCTGACCGTCATCTACCTCGCGCTCCTCGTCGTGTTCATCGCGATGTGGGTGCGGTTCGTCTTCGACTGGGTGCAGGTGCTCAACCCGGCGTTCCGTCCGCGCGGGCCCGTGCTCGTGCTGGCCGAGGCGAGCTACACGATCACCGACCCGCCGATCCGCGCGGTGCGACGGGTCATCCCGCCCCTCCAGCTCGGCGCGGTACGGCTCGATCTGGCCTGGACGATCGTGCTGATCGTTCTGCTGATCCTCATGTCGCTCACCGGCGGGCGCTGACGCCGCCCCGCACCCCGCTCTCGCCCCGCTCCCGTAGCAGGGGTACGCTGGCGGATGCTGATGTGACGGATGTGGCGCTGTGTTGCTACCGTTATCCCACCGTTATTCGACCGCTCCAGAAAGTTCCGAGGTGACGCGCATGGCCCTCACGCCCGAAGATGTCGTCAACAAGCGCTTCCAGTCGACGAAGTTCCGCGAGGGCTATGACCAGGACGAGGTCGATGACTTCCTCGACGAGATCGTCGTCGAGCTGCGTCGCCTGAACCAGGAGAACGACGAGCTCCGGCAGCGCCTGGTCGCCGCCGACGCCCGCATCGCCGAGCTGCAGCGCGGGGCCGCGGCGGCGCCCGCCGCCCCGGCCGAGGCCGTCGCGCCTCCCGTCGTGCCCGCTCCGGCCGCGCCGGCGCCGGTCATGCCCGAGCCGTTCGGAGCGGCGCCCGGTGCCGAGCCCTCGGCCGACACCAACAACCTCCTCCAGCTCGCGCGCCGCCTCCACGAGGAGCACGTGCGCGAGGGCATGGCCAAGAAGGAGGCCCTTATCGCCGAGGGTCAGGCCGAGGCCGCCCGCATCGTCGCCGAGGCGGCGAGCGCCCAGCAGGGCCAGCTGCAGGCGCTCGAGCAGGAGCGTGTCGCCCTGCAGCAGCGCGTCGACGAGTTGCGCACCTTCGAGCGCGAGTACCGCCAGCAGCTGCGCACGTACATCCAGGGCCAGCTCGCCGAGCTCGACGGCTCGTCGCAGCCGGCCGCCGCGCCCGCGAGCGCGCCCGCCTACGGCTCGGCCCCCATGGGGTCCGCTCCGGTGACCGAGGCGCCCGCGGTCGACCCGTACGCCGCGGCCTCGCCGGCCTACCCCGGCTCGGCCCCGAGCTACCCGGCTGCTCCGGCGCAGGCGTACCCCGCCCCGCAGACCCCGCCCCCTGGGCAGTTCCCGGGCTACGGCTCCTGAGCGGGTCGCCGACCACAACGGCCAGGGGAGCGCGACGGTGACTGAGTCGCGCTCCCTTCCCGTTCCCCCGGGGCGTGACGGCGAGAGGGTCGATGTCGCGCTCGCGGCGCTCCTCGGCTTCTCGCGCACTCAGGCCGCCGAGATCGCCGATGCGGGCGGCGTCCAGCTCGACGGGCGACCGGCGAGCCGGTCCGATCGGGTGCGCGCGGATGCGTGGCTCGAGGTGACCTGGCAGCCGCGCCGCGCCGCGCAGGTCGAGCCGATCCCCGTGGCCGACCTCCGCGTCGTGCACGACGACGACGACCTCGTCGTCGTCGACAAGCCGGTGGGCGTCGCGGCGCATCCCTCCGTCGGCTGGGAGGGCCCGACCGTGGTCGGCGCGCTCGCGGCTGCCGGCTTCCGCATCGCCACGTCTGGCCCGGCCGAGCGGGCGGGCATCGTGCACCGGCTCGACGCCGGCACGAGCGGCCTCATGGTGGTCGCGAAGTCGGAGGGCGCCTACCGCGAGCTCAAGCGGCAGTTCCACGACCGTGAGGTCGAGAAGGTGTACCACGCGGTCGTGCAGGGGCATCCCGACCCGTTCTCGGGCACCATCGACGCGCCGATCGGCCGCCACCCGGGCAGCGCCTGGAAGTTCGCGGTCGTGGCCGGCGGTAAGCCGTCGGTCACGCACTACGACACGCTCGAGGCCTTCCCCGCGGCGACGCTGCTCGAGATCCACCTCGAGACGGGCCGCACCCATCAGATCCGGGTGCACATGGCCGCTCAGCGGCATCCGTGCGTCGGCGATGCGATGTACGGCGCCGACCCGCGCCTGAGCGAGCGCCTGGGCCTCGAGCGGCAGTGGCTGCACGCCATGCGGCTCGCATTCCGGCATCCCGCGACCGGTGAGTGGAGCGCCCACGAGTCGGTCTATCCGGCCGACCTGCAGCACGCGCTCGACGACCTGCGCGCCTCCTGATCGCTCGGGCGGTCAGGCCCGAGCCCTCCAGGCGTCCGCCGAGAGCAGGTACCGGCGAAACCGCACTCCCTCGAAGGCTGTCTCGCCCGCGGGCACGAAACCCCAGCGCGCGAGCACGGCGTCGGTCGCGGTGCGCGAGTACGGCAGTGCGACCTGCACGGACGCGAAGCCCAGTTCGGTGAAGCCGACCCGCAGCATCTCGTCGGCGATCATCGCCCCGCGCCCCCAGGCGGAGGGGAGCAGCACCAGTCCCAGGTCGGGCAGGCCGTCGTCCTCGCGCTGGAATCCTCCCCAGCCGACGAAGGCCCCGTCGACCATGACGGCCCAGGGCCCGTAGCCGTGCGCCGCCCACTGCGCGTCCTTGCCCGCCGCCCACGCGGCCGCCTCCTCGACCGTCACGGGCCCGCGTGCGAGGGGCAGGTGCCGCGCGTTCCGGGGCTCGTTGAGCAGAGCCGCGATCGCCTCGGCGGGCACCGTCGTGAGCCGCCCGAGAGTGACCCGCGATCCCGCCATGCTCGGATGCTAGCGCGACCTAGACTGGTGACCCCGCACCAGTCCGGCCGAGCGTTGAGACCGGCCCGCAGACCGCACCCGGAGGCGCCGTGACCACTCGAGCAGACTCGTTCGTCCACCTCCACGTGCACAGCGAGTACTCCATGCTCGACGGGGCAGCGCGTGTGAAACCCCTGATCAGCGAGGCAGTCGCGCAGGGGATGCCGGCGATCGCGATCACCGACCACGGCAGCATGTTCGGGGCGTTCGACTTCTGGAAGACGGCCACCGAGGCCGGCATCAAGCCCATCATCGGCATCGAGGCCTACCTCACGCCGGGCACGCACCGCACCGACAAGACCCGCGTCAAGTGGGGCGTCGGCGGCGAGGACGACGTCTCGGGCGCGGGCGCCTACACCCACCTCACGATGCTCGCGGCCTCGACCGAGGGCATGCACAACCTCTTCCGGCTCTCCTCCCTCGCCTCGATCGAGGGCTACTACTTCAAGCCGCGCATGGATCGCGAGCTGCTCGCGCGCTACGGCTCGGGCATCATCGCCACGACGGGCTGCGTCAGCGGCGAGGTGCAGACCCGGCTGCGGCTCGGCGACTACGAGAAGGCGCGGGAGGCCGCCGCCGAGTTCCGCGACATCTTCGGGGCAGAGAACTACTTCGTCGAGATCATGGACCACGGGCTGCCCATCGAGCGCCGCACGATGACCGACCTGATCCGCCTGGCGAAAGATCTGGGGCTGCCGCTCGTCGCCACCAACGACCTGCATTACACGCACGCTGCCGACGCCGGCTCCCACGCCGCCCTGCTGTGCGTGCAGTCGGGCTCGACCCTCGACGATCCGAACCGCTTCAAGTTCGACTCCGATGAGTTCTACCTGAAGACGCCGGCGCAGATGCGCGAGCTGTTCCGCGACTACCCCGAGGCCTGCGACAACACCCTCCTCATCGCCGAGCGCGCCGAGGTGGCCTTCAACACCTCGGCCAACTACATGCCGCGGTACCCCGTGCCGGCGGGCGAGACGGAGGACAGCTGGTTCATCAAGGAGGTCGAGCGCGGCCTCGCCGTGCGCTATCCCGGCGGGGTTCCGGATGCGGTGCGCGAGCGCGCCGAGTACGAGATCGGCGTCATCACCCAGATGGGCTTCTCGGGGTACTTCCTCGTCGTCGCCGACTTCATCAACTGGTCGAAGAACAACGGCATCCGCGTCGGGCCCGGCCGCGGATCGGGCGCCGGGTCGATGGCGGCCTACGCGATGCGCATCACCGACCTCGACCCGCTCGAGCACGGGCTGATCTTCGAGCGATTCCTCAACCCCGACCGCGTCTCGATGCCCGACTTCGACGTCGACTTCGACGACCGCCGCCGGGGCGAGGTCATCCGGTACGTGACCGAGAAGTACGGCGACGAGCGCGTCGCCCAGATCGTCACCTACGGCACCATCAAGGCCAAGCAGGCCCTCAAGGACAGCTCGCGCGTGCTGGGGTTCCCGTTCGGCATGGGCGAGAAGCTCACCAAGGCGATGCCGCCGGCCGTCATGGGCAAGGACATGCCGCTGACGGGCATCCTCGACAAGCAGCACGACCGCTACAAGGAGGCCGGCGACTTCCGCGCCCTCATCGAGGTCGATGCCGAGGCGCGGCGCGTCTTCGACACAGCTCTCGGGCTCGAGAACCTCAAGCGCCAGTGGGGCGTGCACGCCGCCGGTGTGATCATGTCGAGCGAGCCGCTCATCGACATCATCCCGATCATGAAGCGCGAGCAGGACGGCCAGATCGTCACGCAGTTCGACTACCCGGCGGCGGAGGCCCTCGGCCTCGTCAAGATGGACTTCCTCGGGCTGCGCAACCTCACGATCATCGACGACGCCCTCGACAACATCGAGTCGAACCGCGGGGTGCGGCTCGTGCTCGAGGATCTGGCGCTCGATGACCCGGCGGCCTACGAGCTCATGGCGCGGGGCGACACGCTCGGCGTGTTCCAGCTCGATGGCGGGCCGATGCGCTCGCTGCTGCGGCAGATGAAGCCCGACAACTTCGAAGACATCTCGGCCGTCCTCGCGCTCTACCGACCCGGCCCGATGGGTGCCGACTCGCACACCAACTACGCCCTGCGCAAGAACGGCCGGCAGGAGATCACGCCGATCCATCCGGAGCTCGAGGAGCCCCTGCGCGAGGTGCTCGGCGGCACCTACGGCCTCATCGTGTACCAGGAGCAGGTGATGGAGATCGCCCAGAAGCTCGCCGGCTACACGCTCGCGCAGGCCGACCTGCTGCGGCGCGCGATGGGCAAGAAGAAGAAAGAGGAGCTCGACAAGCAGCTCGAGAACTTCACGGCCGGGATGGTCGCCAACGGCTACTCCGTCGACGCGGTCACGACGCTCTGGGAGATCCTGCTCCCGTTCTCCGACTACGCCTTCAACAAGGCGCACTCCGCCGCCTACGGCGTCGTGTCGTACTGGACGGCCTACCTCAAGGCGCACTACCCGGCCGAGTACATGGCCGCCCTCCTGACGAGCGTGGGCGACTCGAAGGACAAGATGGCGGTCTACCTCAACGAGTGCCGCCGTATGGGCATCACGGTGCTGCCTCCCGACGTCAACGAGTCGATCGGCTTCTTCGCCGCCGTCGGCGACGACATCCGGTTCGGTCTCGGCGCGGTGCGCAACGTCGGGTTCTCGGTCGTCGAGCACATCCGTGCGGCCCGGGAGGAGAAGGGGCGCTTCACGGGCTTCCACGATTTCCTCAAGAAGGTTCCGGCACCGGTCGCCAACAAGCGCACCATCGAGTCCCTCATCAAGGCGGGGGCGTTCGACTCGCTCGGGGCGACACGCCGCGCGCTCATGGAGATCCACGAGAGCGCCGTCGAGGCCGCGGTGAAAGAGAAGCGCGCCGAGGAGGTCGGCGACATCGGCTTCGACTTCGACAGCCTCTTCGACGAGCCGGAGCAGAGCACCGAGCACGTTCCCGACCGTCCCGAGTGGACGAAGAAGGACAAGCTCGCGTTCGAGCGCGAGATGCTCGGCCTCTACGTCTCCGACCACCCCTTGGCGGGCCTCGAGCGGGCGCTCGCCCAGCACGCCGGCGTCGGCATCGCCGAGCTCAACGACAATCCGCCCGCCGACGGCGAGCAGGTCACCGTCGCCGGCCTCATCACGAGCGTGCAGCATCGTGTGGCGCGCCAGTCGGGCAACCCCTACGGCATGGTCACGCTGGAGGACTTCGGGGGCGAGCTCACCGTGATGTTCCTCGGCAAGACCTACCTCGAGTTCGGGTCGTCATTGACGGCCGACAGCATCGTCGTCGTGCGGGGGAGGGTGAACCACCGCGATGACGGCATCACCCTGCAGGCCATGACCGTGCAGCAGCCCGATCTGGGCGTGACGACCGAGAGCGGCCCGCTGACCCTGACGGTGCGCGATAACCGCGCCACGGTCGACGTCGTCAGCGAGCTGGATGCGGTGCTCGCGCGTCACCGGGGCTCGACCGAGGTGCGGCTGCGGCTCGTGCGCGATGACGTCGCTCGAGTCTTCGAGCTGCCGCACCGAGTGGAGCCGTCGGCGGGGTTCTTCGGCGAGGTCAAGAGCCTGCTCGGCCCCCGCGCGCTCACGGAGGGGCGGAGGGATCGAGCCTAGGGCTAGAGGTGCTCGCCCAGAGCTCTGAAGGCCCGCTCGTGGTACAGCAGGGGCTCATCGGGCTCGCCCAGCGCGCCCTCCTCGATCTGCACGGCGATCATCGCGTTGTCGGCGACCGCGGTGCGGGCGACGATGGTGCCGACCATCCAGGCGGTGACGCCCTTCAGGATGGGCAGTCCGTGGGGGCCGGGCTCCCAGTGGTCGCCGTCGAACCGTCGGGCGTTGTCGCCGGCCATGATCTTCGCGACGGCCAGGTCGTCGAGCCCGAGCATGTGGATGGCCACGCGGTCGGTGCCCTCGATCGCGGGCCACGAGCTCGCCGAGCGCGCCATGTTGAAGGTCGCCATCGGGGGAGCGGCCGCGAGCGACGCCAGAGACGTCGCGGTGAAGCCGACGGGCCGCCCGTCCGGCGACAGCGCCGTGATCACGGCGACGCCGGCGGCGTGCCGGCGGAAGGCCTGCGCGAACGCGTCGAATCCGGTGGCATCGGGTGCGGTGGTCATCACGGTCAATGCAACCGCATCGAGGCCCGGGTATTCCCGAGGCTGGCCGCAGATACCCTGGAGGAATCATGATGCGAACCCTCGACCTCCGCGGCCGCACCCTGTCCACCGCCGAGCTGCTGGCCGTCGTGCCGCGCGCGACGAGCGATGTCGGATCAGCGGTAGAGGTCGTCGACGCGCTCATCGCCGAGGTGCGCGAGCGGGGGAGCGCCGCTCTGCTCGACCAGGCGGAGCGGTTCGACCGCGTGCGCCCGACCAGCATCCGGGTCGCGCCCGAGCTGCTCCGTGAGGCCGAGGCCGCGCTCGATCCCGCCGTGCAGGTCGCCCTCGAGGAGGCCATCGACCGGGTGCGCCGCACGACTGCCGCGCAGGTGCCCGACGAGCGCGTCACCGAGGTCGCACCGGGTGCGCGCATCCGGCAGCGCTGGCAGCCCGTCGACCGGGTGGGTCTGTACGTGCCCGGGGGCAAGGCCGTGTACCCCTCCAGCGTGGTGATGAACGTCGTCGCCGCCCAGGTCGCGGGGGTGCGGTCGATCGCCCTCGTCTCGCCGCCGCAGGCGGAGCACGGCGGCGGCGTGCACCCCACGATCCTTGCCGCGGCGAGCCTGCTCGGCGTCGACGAGGTGTACGCGATGGGCGGTGCCGGGGCGATCGGCGCGCTCGCCTACGGGGTGCCCGACCTCGGCCTGGAGCCGGTGCAGGTCATCACCGGCCCCGGCAACCTCTTCGTCGCCACCGCCAAACGAGCGGTCAAGGGCGTCGTCGGCATCGACAGCGAGGCGGGCCCCACCGAGATCCTCGTGATCGCCGACGGCACCGCCCGCCCCGACTACGTCGTGGCCGATCTCATCAGCCAGGCCGAGCACGACGAGCTCGCCGGCAGCGTGCTCGTCACCGACGATCCCGCTCTCGCGGCCGCCGTCGAGCAGGCCCTGCCGGGCGCAGTCGCGGCGACCCGCCACCGCGACCGCGTCGAGACGGCGCTGCGCGGCCCGCAGTCGGCGATCGTGCTCGTCGACGACCTCGCGCAGGCCGCCCGCTTCAGCGATGCGTACGGCCCCGAGCACCTCGAGGTGCAGGTGGCCGACCCCGCCGGGCTGCTGCCGCACCTCAGCAGCGCCGGCGCGATCTTCGTCGGCGACCACACCCCGGTGAGCCTCGGAGACTACGTCGCCGGCTCCAACCACGTTCTGCCCACGGGCGGCCAGGCGCGGTTCGCCGCGGGCCTCGGGGCGTACACCTTCCTGCGTCCGCAGCAGATCATCGAGTACGACCGGGATGCTCTCGCCGCGGTCGCCGCCCACGTGGCTGCTCTCAGCGATGCCGAGCAGCTGCCGGCGCACGGCGACGCCGTGCGCGCCCGGTTCCTCTAGGCTGGCCCCACCATGCACTGCCCCTTCTGCCGGTACCCCGACAGCCGCGTCATCGACTCGCGCACGAGCGACGACGGGCTCGCGATCCGTCGCCGTCGGCAGTGCCCCGAGTGCGGTCGGCGCTTCAGCACCACCGAGACCGCGAGCCTCATGGTGATCAAGCGCAGCGGCGTCGTCGAGCCGTTCTCGCGCGAGAAGATCGTCGCGGGCGTGCGCAAGGCGTGCCAGGGCCGGCCCGTCACCGACGCCGACCTGGCGCAGCTCGCCCAGAAGGTCGAGGAGGCCCTGCGGGCCACGGGAGCCTCGCAGCTCGACGCGAACGACATCGGCCTGGCGATCCTGCCCGAGCTGCGGCAGCTCGACGAGGTGGCGTACCTGCGCTTCGCCAGCGTCTATCAGGCGTTCGAGAACCTCGACGACTTCGAGCTCGCCATCGCGCAGCTGCGCCGCGACCACGGCGCGGCCGCGACCGACGAGGCCTGAGCGGCCCCGTGTACGAGCTGCTTTTCCGCACCGTCCTCCGACGTCTCGACCCCGAGCGCGCGCACCATCTCGCCGTGGCGGTGATCCGCGCGATCCCCGCGCTCGGGCTGACCGGGCTCGTGCGTCGGTTCACCCGGCCCGACCCGGCTCTCGCGGTCGACGCCCTCGGCCTGCGCTTCGAGTCGCCGTTCGGCATGGCTGCCGGGTTCGACAAGGATGCGCGGAGCATCCGTGGCCTCTGGGCCCTCGGGTTCGGTCACGTCGAGATCGGCACGGTGACCGCCATCCCGCAGGAGGGCAACCCCCGCCCGCGCCTGTTCCGCCTCGTCGACGACCGCGCGGTGATCAACCGCATGGGCTTCAACAACGGCGGTGCCGCGGCGGCCGCCGAGCGCGTCGCGCGCGAGCGCCGCCGGGCCACCCGGGCGATCATCGGCGCGAACATCGGCAAGAGCCGCGTCGTGGCGGTCGAGGATGCGGTGGCCGACTACCGCGAATCCGCGCGCCTGCTCGCGCCGGTCGCCGACTATCTCGCCGTGAATGTCAGCTCGCCCAACACGCCCGGGCTGCGCGGGCTCCAGGACGAGGCGCTGCTGCGCCCGCTGCTCGCCGCCGTGCTCGCCGAGTCGGGTGCGACCCCGGTGCTCGTGAAGATCGCCCCCGACCTCGACGATGACGCGATCGATGCGGTGTGCGCCCTCGCGGTCGAGCTGGGGCTGGCCGGCATCATCGCGACCAACACGACGATCGGCCGGGAGGGGCTGGTGTCCGACCCAGCGCTCGTGGAGGCGGCCGGGGCCGGCGGGCTCAGCGGTGCGCCGCTGCGCGACCGCGCGCTGGCCGTGCTGCGCCGGGTTCGCGCGGCCGTTCCGAGCGGGTTCTGCGTGATCGCGGTGGGGGGCATCGACACCGCCGACGACGCGGCCGAGCGACTGGCGGCGGGCGCTACGCTCGTGCAGGGCTACACCGCGTTCCTGTACCGCGGCCCGCTGTGGGCGCGGCAGGTGACGCGGGGTCTGGCCGCGCGCGCTACTCGGGGAACTGCCCGCGCTTGACCTGCGGCTTCGGCAGGCGCAGAGCACGCAGCTGCAGCGAGCGCATGGCCGCGTACCAGCGCACCTTCTCGACCTTGTCGGCCCCGTGCTTCTTGACGAGCTTGCGGTGCACGATGAAGCCGAGCAGCGTCGAGTCGAGCACGGCGACGAGGAAGAAGGCCCACAGCGCGAGGATCGAGATCGTCTGCGCCTCGACCGAGGGGATGAACGTCAGGATGATGACGACGAACATCACCGGAATCAGAAACTCGCCGATCGAGATGCGCGCGTCGACGTAGTCGCGCACCCAGCGCTTCTGCGGGCCGCGGTCGCGCTGCGGGAGGTACTTCTCCTCGCCGTTCGCCATGCCGATGCGCGCCCGCTCGCGCGCGGCGTTCATCTTCTCGCGGTGCTCCTTCGCCGCCTGCTTGCGGTCGTTGGGCACGAGCGGCCGCTTCCGGGCCGCCTCGCGCTCCTTGCGCGTCGGGGTCGGACGCCCCTTGCCGATCGCCTCGGCGGCGGCGATCGCATCGGCCGTCGCCTGCTCGGCGGCGCTGGGGGAGGGGTTGGCGTTGTCGCGGGCGGCCACGGCGGCACATCCTTCCGAGTCGGAGAGAGCCTTAAGATTACCGGCATGACGCCCGACGCCAGCCCCGCTCCTGACGCCCTCGCCGCCGCGCAGCGCGAGGCACTGCGGGCTCTCGTGCAGCAGGGCCTCCCGCAGGCGATCGCCGAGCTCAGCGAGCTCGTGCGCATCCCCTCGGTGTCCTGGGACGGCTTCGATCCGGCGCACGTGCAGCAGTCGGCCGAGCGCACCGCGGCCCTGCTGACGGAGCTCGGGGTCTTCGACGAGGTGCGCGTCGATCGCGCCCCGACGCCCGACGGCGCTCTCGGGCAGCCCGCGGTGCTGGCCCGGCGGGCGGCGCGCGCGGGGCGGCCCACGGTGCTGCTCTACGCGCACCACGATGTGCAGCCGCCCGGCAACGACTCCGACTGGAGCTCGCCGCCGTTCGAGCCCACCCTCCGCGGCGACCGGCTGTATGCGCGCGGGGTCGCCGACGACAAGGCCGGCGTGATCGCGCACGTCGCGGCCATCCGTGCTCTCGCGTCGGCGGTCGACGATCTCGACCTCGGTATCGCGGTCTTCATAGAGGGTGAGGAGGAGTTCGGCTCGCGGTCGTTCGGCGCCCTGCTCGAGCGGCATCGCGCCTGGCTCGCGGCCGACGTCATCGTCGTGGCCGACTCCGACAACTGGAGCACGACGACCCCCTCGCTCACCGTCGGCCTGCGCGGCAACGCGACCTTCACGCTGACGGTCTCGACGCTCGCCCACGCCTCGCACTCGGGCATGCTCGGGGGAGCGGTGCCGGACGCGATGCTCGCGGCCATCCGCCTGCTCTCGACCCTGCACGACGCCGACGGCTCGGTCGCCGTCGAGGGGCTGACCAGCCACGATCAGGCGGTTCCGGGCATGACCGAGGAGCGCCTGCGCGACGAGGCCGGTCTGCTCGAGGGCGTCACGCCGATCGGCCGCGGCGAGCTGCTGCACCGGCTCTGGGCCCAGCCCGCCATCACGGTCACCGGCATCGATGCCCCGAGCGTGCAGAACGCCTCGAACACGCTCGCCCCGTCGGTGCGAGTCAAGATCAGCGTGCGCATCGCTCCGGGCCAGCGGGCCGCCGATGCATTCGCCGCCGTCGAGCGCCATCTGCGGCAGCACGCGCCCTTCGGCGCCCACCTCGAGTTCGGCGCCATCGACCTCGGCGAGCCCTTCCTCGTTGACGCGGGCGGCTGGGCCGTCGACGACGCGCTGGCCTCGATGCGCGAGGCGTGGGCGGAAGAGCCCATGCGCGTCGGCGTCGGGGGCTCGATCCCGTTCATCGCGCAGCTCGCCGAGGTGTTCCCCGAGGCGCAGGTGCTCGTCACCGGGGTCGAAGACCCGCACACCCGCGCGCACAGCCCCGACGAGTCGCTGCATCTCGGCGTGCTGCAGCGGGCCATCCTCACCGAAGCGCTGCTGCTCGCGCGGCTGAACGCCCGCCCCGACGCGGGCTGATCGGGCAGGGGCCCGTGCGGCGGGGGATGCCCGGCCGACCTCCATCGCGCATCCAGCAGCGCGTCGTACACTGAGACCAGTCACCCATCTGCGAGGAGCACCCATGACCGACACCGCTCTCACCCCCTCGGCCACCGACGCCGCGCACGGCGTCGTGCTCACCGACGCGGCCGCCGCGAAGGTGAAGTCGCTGCTCGAGCAGGAGGGCCGCGACGACCTGCGCCTCCGTCTCGCTGTGCAGCCCGGCGGCTGCTCGGGCCTCATCTACCAGCTCTACTTCGACGAGCGCGTGCTCGACGGCGATGCCCTCCGAGACTTCGATGGTGTCGAGGTCGTCGTCGACAAGATGAGCGTGCCCTACCTCGACGGCGCCTCGATCGACTTCGAAGACAGCATCCAGAAGCAGGGGTTCACCATCGACAACCCGAACGCGCAGGGCAGTTGCGCCTGCGGCGACAGCTTCCACTGAGCCGTCACCCCTCCCGCCCGCGATGAGCGGGGTCGAGCCCTCCGGCCGACCCCGCTCATCGGCGTTTTGGGAGTTGTTTCGGAGCGTCGAACGGCGGTCGCCCACCTGCCGGTGACGTAGACTGACGATGTTCCCCGCTCACCCCCACGAGAGGTCTCCGGTGCGCTCCAACCGACGCCTTCGATTGACGGCGATCCCGCTCGCCCTGATCACCACTGTGGCCCTCGCGGGCTGCACGACGCAGATGCAGCTCGGCTGGTTGCCGACCGAGCCCGGCACGACGAACCAGGTCGACCGCGTCATCGGTCTCTGGGTCACGTCGTGGATCGTGCTGCTCGTGGTCGGCGTCATCACCTGGGGCCTCATCATCTGGGCGGCCATCGTCTACCGCCGCCGCAAGGGCCAGACGGGCCTGCCGGTGCAGCTGCGCTACAACATGCCGATCGAGGTGTTCTACACCGTCGTTCCGCTGATCCTCGTGCTCGGCTTCTTCGCCTTCACCGCCCGCGACCAGCAGGCCATCGAGGCCCCGCTGGAGGATCCCGACGTCACGATCGAGGTCTACGGCAAGCGCTGGGCGTGGGACTTCAACTACGTCACCGACGGGGTCTACTACCAGGGCATCCAGGCCCAGGAGACGGGCCCGAACAACACGATCGACGTCGATACCCTCCCGACCCTCTACCTGCCGGTCGGCCAGAAGGTCGAGATCCTCATCGAGTCGCGCGATGTCATCCACTCCTTCTGGATCGTCGACTTCCTCTACAAGAAGGACATGATCCCGGGCGAGAACGAGACGAACTACTGGTACTTCATCCCCGAGAAGGAGGGCACGTACGCCGGCAAGTGCGCCGAGCTGTGCGGCGAGTTCCACTCGCTCATGCTCTTCAACGTCGAGGTCGTCTCGCAGGAGGAGTACGACGCGTACATCGAGTCGCTGCGCGCCGAGGGCAACGTCGGCCGACTCGGCCCTGAGTTCAACACGAACACGAACCTGCCGGGCACCTCCGGCGCGAGCGAAGAGGAGTAGGCGGCTCATGACCACGACCGCACCTCGTCCGAGTGTCTCCGGGCCCGCGCCCGAGCACGTCTCCCCGACGGTCCGCCGCAAGGGCAACGTCTTCGTCGGCTGGCTCACCACCACCGACCACAAGACCATCGGGTACATGTACCTGATCACGTCGTTCGTGTACTTCCTCATCGGCGGCGTCATGGCGCTCGTCATCCGCGCTCAGCTGTTCGCTCCCGGCCTCGAGATCGTCGCCACGAAAGAGCAGTACAACCAGCTGTTCACGATGCACGGCACGATCATGCTGCTGATGTTCGCGACGCCGCTCTTCGCGGGCTTCGCGAACGTGCTCATGCCGCTGCAGATCGGCGCTCCCGACGTGGCCTTCCCGCGACTGAACGCGTTCGCCTACTGGCTCTACTCCTTCGGCTCGCTCATCGCCGTCGCCGGCTTCCTCACCCCGCAGGGCGCGGCCTCGTTCGGATGGTTCGCGTACGCGCCTCTGTCGAGTCAGACGTTCACACCCGGGTACGGCGGCAACATGTGGGTCTTCGGCCTCACGATGAGCGGTTTCGGCACGATCCTCGGCGCCGTCAACTTCATCACCACGATCATCACGATGCGCGCGCCCGGCATGACCATGTGGCGCATGCCGATCTTCACCTGGAACACCCTGGTGACCTCGCTGCTCGTGCTGATGGCGTTCCCGGTGCTCGCGGCCGCGCTCTTCGCGCTCGGCTCCGACCGCATGTTCGGCTCGCACGTGTTCGATGCGGCGACAGGCGGGGCCATCCTGTGGCAGCACCTGTTCTGGTTCTTCGGGCACCCTGAGGTGTACATCCTGGCGCTGCCGTTCTTCGGCATCGTGTCGGAGATCATCCCGGTGTTCAGCCGCAAGCCGATCTTCGGCTACAAGACCCTCGTGTACGCGACGATCGCCATCGCCGCGCTCTCGATGACGGTGTGGGCGCACCACATGTACGTGACCGGCTCGGTGCTGCTGCCGTTCTTCGCGCTCATGACGATGCTCATCGCGGTTCCGACCGGCGTGAAGATCTTCAACTGGATCGGCACGATGTGGCGCGGATCGGTGACGTTCGAGACCCCGATGGTGTTCACCCTGGGCTTCCTCATCACCTTCGTCTTCGGTGGCCTCACGGGCGTGATCCTCGCCTCGCCGCCGCTCGACTTCGCGGTCTCCGACTCGTACTTCGTCGTGGCCCACTTCCACTACGTGGTGTTCGGCACCGTCGTGTTCGCGATGTTCGCCGGCTTCTACTTCTGGTGGCCGAAGTGGACGGGCAAGATGCTCAACGAGCGTCTCGGCATGATCCACTTCTGGACGCTCTTCATCGGCTTCCACGCAACGTTCCTCGTGCAGCACTGGCTCGGTGTGGTCGGCATGCCCCGCCGCTACGCCACCTACCTCGTCGAGGACGGCTTCACCTGGATGAACCAGCTGTCGACCTTCGGATCGATCCTGCTGGCCGCGTCGATGATCCCGTTCCTGCTGAACGTGTACATCACGGCACGGCGTGCGCCGCTCGTCACGGTCAATGACCCGTGGGGCTACGGCCGGTCGCTCGAGTGGGCCACCTCCTGCCCGCCCCCGCGCCACAACTTCACGTCGATCCCGCGCATCCGCTCGGAGTCGCCCGCCTTCGACCTCAACCACCCCGAGGCGAGCCTGCCCCTGAGCATCCCCGCAGGCACCGCTCCGACGACCGCGAAGTAGGCGCACCCATGAAGACCAACATCAACCTCTTCTGGATCCTCGCCGCGTTCTTCGCGCTGCTCGCCGCGGTCTACGTGGTATGGGAGATCATCGCGGTCGGTCGCGTCGAGTGGGTCGGCGCCGTCGCCATCGGCCTCTGCTCGGTGCTGTCGGTGTTCATCGCCTTCTACCTGCGCCTGGTGTACCGCAACCAGGGCGGGGAGCTCGCGGAGGACCGCCTCGACGCCGACATCGATGATGGCGAGGCCGAGCAGGGCTTCTTCTCCCCGTGGAGCTGGTGGCCGGTGGCCCTCGCGGGTGCTGCGGCCATCGCGTTCCTGGGCCTGTCGATCTCGTTCTGGATCGTCGCGTACGCGGTGCCGCTCGTGCTCGTGGCGCTCGTGGGCTGGGTCTACGAGTACTACCGCGGCAACTTCGGGCGCTGAGCATGGCCGTCGTGCGCCCCGCGCGGGCGGAGGACGCCGACGCGGTCTTCGAGCTCGTCCGTCAGCTCGGGGCGGCCTTCGTGCCGGTGCGCGCGGCGTTCGACGAGGCCTTCGGTGAGATCGTCGCCGGGGCGGGCAGCGATGTGCACCTCCTCGTCGCCGAGGACGACGCCGGCTCGGTGCGCGGCTACGCGCTGACCACGATCGCCCGCCTGCTCTCGACGAACGGCCTCTCGGCCCAGCTCCAGGAGATCGCCGTCGATGAGGATGCCCGTGGGCTCGATCTCGGAACGGCTCTCGTGCGCGAGGTCGAGGCGGAGTGCATCCGGCGCGGCGTGCGCCAGCTGACGGTTGCGGCGCGCCGTGCTGGCGGCTTCTACGACCGTCTGGGCTACACCCAGAGCGCGGAGTACATGCGCCGGGTCTTCTGACCCCATCTGCCGGCACCGGGGCTCTCAGCGGCCCCGTACGATCGCTCCATGACGTTACCCATCCGCAGCTCGCGGCTCCTGATCCGGATGCTCTCCGCGGGCGAGCGCGACGCCTTCGTCGCCTATCGACGTGTCGCGGACGTGGCGCGCTATCAGACCTGGACGACCGACTACTCCGCCGCGGACGCCGACGCCCTGCTCGCCGACCAGCCGCGCGCACACCTTCCGACGCCCGGAGGCTGGATGCAGCTCGCCCTGCTCATCTCCGAGCCGGTCGATGGCGAGCTGCTCGTCGGAGATGTCGCCGTCGGGGTCGATGCGGCGCAGCCAGCCACGTACGAGCTCGGGGTGACTCTCGCCCCCGCGCACCAGGGGCAGGGCTACGCCCAGGAGGCGCTCACCGCGGTGATCGCGTGGCTGATGGGGGTGCAGGGCGCCCACCGGGTCGTCATGCAGGGCGATGCCCGCAACGATGCGGTGCTGCGGCTCGCGCGGCGGCTCGGGCTGCGGCACGAGGGCAGCGTGCTCGAGGGCGACTGGTTCAAAGGGGAGTGGACCACGCTCGAGCGCTTCGCGCTCCTGCGCCGTGAGTGGGAGGCCCGTCCTCGCTGAGGCGGCGGGCTGCCGCACCGGTCTCCGCGACGGAGGCAGTGACGGTGGCCCCGCGAACGGGCGCGCCGTTCGCACGACGAAGGCCCTGCTCCCCGAGGGGAACAGGGCCTTCGTGCATTCGACGCCGCTAGTGCTTCTGCGCCTCCAGCTCGTTCTGCGTGACCGGCGCGATGCGGTCTTCGAAGAACCACCGCGAGAGGCCGGCGCGCACCCGCTGCGAGACGGTGATCTTGCCGTCGTCGTTCGGGCGGATCATCAGCGGCTGGTACTCGTCGAAGCTGACGAGACGCCACCGCTCGAAGTCATCGAGCTGCTCGTGCACCTCGATGTACTCGCCGCCCGGAAGGCGCACGACGCGACCCGACTCGAAGCCGTGCAGAGCGATCTCGCGATCCTTGCGCTGCAGGGCCAGGCAGACGCGCTTCGTGATGGAGAAGGCGATGAACGGGCCCACGACCGTCGCGAACTGCAGAGCGTGGATCACGCCCTCGATCGAGAGGCGGAAGTGCGTCGCGATGAGGTCGGAGCTCGCCGCTGCCCACAGGGCTGCGTAGAACGTGACACCCGCCGCACCGATCGCGGTGCGCACCGGCGCGTTGCGCGGACGCTCGGCGATGTGGTGCTCGCGCTTGTCGCCCGTCACCCATGCCTCGAAGAACGGGTACAGCGCGACGGCAGCGAGGAACACGAGCAGGCCGACGAGCGGGATCAGCACACCGAACGGCCAGGTGAAGCCGAACGGGTCGACCCAGTCGAGGTTCGGCGGGATCAGGCGCAGAGCGCCATCCGCGAAGCCGATGTACCAGTCGGGCTGCGTTCCTGCCGACACCGGGGAGGGGTCGTAGGGGCCGTAGTTCCAGATCGGGTTGATCGTGAAGAACGAGGCAATCAGCACGATCACGCCGAACACGATGAAGAAGAAGCCCCCCGCCTTGGCCGCGAAGGCCGGCAGCACGGGCGCGCCCACGACGTTGTCGTTGGTGCGACCCGGGGCCGCGAACTGCGTGTGCTTGTTGACGATCAGCAGCACCATGTGGATGCCGATGAGCGCGATGGTGATCGCAGGCAGCAGCATGATGTGCAGCACGTAGAGGCGCGGGATGATGTCGGTACCGGGGAACTCGTCGCCGAAGAGCAGGTACGAGATCCAGGCGCCGGCCACCGGCACGGCTTTGATCATGCCGTCGATGATTCGCAGTCCGTTGCCCGAGAGCAGGTCGTCCGGCAGCGAGTAGCCGGTGAAGCCCAGAGCCATCGCCATGACGAACAGCAGGAAGCCGATCACCCAGTTGAACTCGCGGGGCTTGCGGAACGCGCCGGTGAAGAACACGCGGAGCATGTGCAGGCCGATCGCGGCGACGAAGAGCAGAGCGGCCCAGTGGTGCACCTGACGCATCAGGAGGCCACCGCGGATCTCGAACGAGATGTCGAGGGCCGAGTGGTACGCCACCGACATCGGGATGCCCTGCAGGGGCACGTACGAGCCCTCGTACTCGACCTCGGTCATCGACGGGTCGAAGAAGAAGGTGAGGAAGGTGCCGCTGAGCAGGATCACGATGAAGCTGTAGAGCGCGACCTCACCCAGCATGAACGACCAGTGGTCGGGGAAGATCTTGCGCCCCAGCGCCTTCACAGCGGTCGACGCGCTCGTGCGCTCGTCGACGTAGTTGGCCGCCCAGCTCGTGAACCGCATGCCGCGCCCGGGCGCGGTCTCGGTCGCCGATGCCGGCGGGGTCGTGGTGGTACTCACAGTGCACGCTCCCAGAAGCTCGGACCCACAGGTTCGGTGAAGTCGCTCTGCGCGACGAGGTAACCCTCTTCATCCACAGTGATCGGGAGCTGGGGGAGGGGACGTGCCGCCGGGCCGAAGATGACGGCGCAGTGGTTCGCGACGTCGAACTGCGACTGGTGGCACGGGCACAGCAGGTGGTGCGTCTGCTGCTCGTACAGCGCGACGGGGCACCCGACGTGCGTACAGATCTTCGAGTAGGCGACGATGCCGTCGTACGACCACCCTGCGCGGTCCTCGCGCTCGTTGAGCTCGTCGACGGGCAGGCGCATGAGCAGCACGGCCGCCTTCGCCTTCTCCTCGAGTCGGTGCGACTCGAGCTCAGCGAGACCCTCGGGGATGACGTGGAAGGCCGAGCCGATGGTGACGTCGGCCGCCTTGATCGGGGTTCCCGACGGGTCGCGGGTGAGGCGCACACCGGTGTCCCACATCGTGTGCTTGAGCAGGGCGACCGGGTCCTCCGCCGGAGCGAGGTCGCGGAACAGAGCGATGGCCGGGATCGGGGTGGCGACCACGGCGCCGATGAGCGAGTTGCGCACGAGCGTGCGGCGGGTGAAGCCCGACTCGGCGTTCGCCTCGCGGAAGATCTCGACCGACCGCTCGCGCGCTTCGTCGGACCCGCGGGTCGGGTGACGCTGCTCGACCTGCTCGTGACCGTGCATGAGGGCCTTCGACCAGTGCACCGCGCCGATGCCGACGCCCAGAAGACCGAGCGTGATGCCGATGCCGAGGAACATGTTGTTCAGTCGGATCGTCGTCGGGTCGAGCTCATCGATCGGGAACACGATGTAGGCGACGACGGCGAGCACGCTGCCGATGATCGAGAGGAAGAACAGGGCGCTGATCGTGCGCTCGGCCTGCTTCTCCTTCTTCGGGTCGAGGTCGGTGACGCGCAGCCGCTCGGGCGGGAAGCCCGGGTTCGGGATGCGGTCGGCCCGGACCACGGCGACCGCAGGGGGCGGCGCGGAGTGGTCCTGCTGCGGGGCGACAGCTTTGCCGGCGGTCTCGCCGCTCGTGCCGTCGTGTGCCTCAGCCAATGGTGTTCCTTTCCTCGAGGTCGTTCAGGCCTAGTTGGACTTCGCGGTGAGCCAGATGGTCACGCCGATCAGCGCGCCGAGGCCGAAGATCCAGATGAAGAGGCCCTCCGAGACGGGGCCGAGCGAGCCGAGATCCCACCCGCCCACGGACGGGTTCTCCTCGACATACATCAGGTACGTGATGATGTCGTTCTTCTCCTCGGGGGTGAGGTTCAGGTCGCTGAAGACCGGCATGTTCTGCGGCCCGGTGACCATGGCTCCGTAGACATGCACGGGGTCGACGCCGGCGAGACCGGGAGCCCACTTGCCCTCGGTCAGGGCGCCGCCGGCTCCGGCGACGTTGTGGCACATGGCGCAGTTGATGCGGAAGAGCTCCGCACCGTTGGCGGCATCGCCGTCGCCCGCGATGTAGCGGTCGGCGGGAACGGCCGGACCGGGGGCGAGGTCGGCGACCCACGCGGCCATGGCGTCGATCTGCTCCTGCGTGAACTGCACCGGCTTCTTCTCGGCCTGCGGACCGGATGCGGCCATCGGCATGCGTCCGGTGCCCACCTGGAAGTCGACGGCGAGAGCGCCGGCGCCGATGAGCGTGGGGCCGGCAGCCGTGCCCTCGGCGTCGAGGCCGTGGCAGCTCGCGCAGTTGGCGGCGAAGAGCTTGCCGCCCTCGTCGATCAGCTCGGCGCTGGCGGCGGTGGTCTCGGCCGTCGCGGTCGTCGTGGCGAGGGCGTAGGCGCCGCCGGTGGCGAGCAGTCCGACGACGAGCAGGGCGGTGGTCGCGAGGGGCGAACGGCGTCCGGCGCGGCGGGCGGGAGCGGGGGTGTGAGCCATGGTGTCGTGCGTCTCGATTCTGCGGATCATTGGAGGACGTAGATGACGAGGAACAGGCCGATCCAGACCACGTCAACGAAGTGCCAGTAATAGGAGACCACGATGGCGCTGGTGGCATCCCGATGGGTGAAGGTCTTCACGGCGTATGCCCGGCCGATCACCAGGAGGAACGCGATCAGACCGCCCGTGACGTGGAGGCCGTGGAAGCCCGTAGTGAGGTAGAAGGCCGAGCCGAAGGCGTCGGAGTTGAGGGTGACGTACTCGCTGACGAGGATCGCGTACTCGTAGATCTGACCCACGACGAAGACCGCGCCCATCGCGTAGGTCACGAAGAACCACTCGATCATGCCCCACTTGACGGGGCTCCAGCCCGTGCGGCGAGGCTGCAGGCGCTCGGCCGCGAAGACGCCGAACTGGCAGGTGACGCTCGAGAGCACGAGGATGATCGTGTTGACCGTCGCGAGCGGGATGTTGAAGAGCTCGGTGCCCTGCTCCCACAGCTGCGGCGAGGTCGACCGCAGGGTGAAGTAGATGGCGAACAGGCCGGCGAAGAACATCACCTCGCTTCCCAGCCAGACGATCGTGCCGACGGCGACGACGTTGGGTCTGTTGATCGTGGGCGCGCTGAGCGAGCTCGAAAGCGAGGTACTGGTCACCCGTTCATTATGACCGATGAAACTGATGGTCCGGCCCCGCCGACACCCCCGATTCGGGCGAGAAAGTACCATCGGAGCATGTCGACCGCTCCCTCGTGGCCCCGCCTCCTCACCCGCATGCTCGATGGCGACGATCTCTCGATCGCGGAGGCCACCTGGGCGATGGAGCAGGTGGTGTCGGGCGAGGCGACAGAGGCCCAGTTGGGGGCCTTCCTGGTCGCGCTGCGGGCGAAGGGCGAGACGGTCGATGAGATCGTGGGCTTCCGGGATGCGGCGCTCCGGCACGCGCGCTCCCTCGAGATCCCGGCCATGGTGCTCGACATCGTCGGCACCGGGGGAGACCCGTACGGCGCTGTCGTCAACGTCTCCTCGATCGCGTCGATCGTGGTGGCGGCGACGGGCGTCCCGGTCGCCAAGCACGGCAATCGCGCCGCGAGCTCGTCGTCCGGCGCCTCCGATGTGCTGCAGCACCTGGGCGTCGACATCGATCTCGAGCCCGAGAAGGTCGCGGCCGTGTTCGACGAGGTCGGTCTCACCTACCTGAATGCCGCGGTCTTCCACCCGGGCTTCCGCCACGCCGGCCCTCCGCGCCGCCAGCTGGGCATCTCGACCGTGTTCAACATCCTCGGCCCGCTCTGCAATCCCGCCCGTCCCGAGGCCTCGGCCGTCGGGGTCTCGAGCCTTGACCGGGTGCCTCTCGTCGTGGGCGTCTTCCGCACGCGGGGCGCGACGGCGCTCGTCTACCGCGGCGACGACGGCATCGACAAGATCACGACCACCGGTCACAGCCACATCTGGGAGATCTCGCGCGGATTCGTCACCGAGCACGATCTCGACCCGCGCGAGCTGGGCATCCCCACGGCGCAGATCGACGACATCCTCGGCTCGACGCCCGACCACAATGCCGGCCTGGCCCGCGCGGTGCTCGCCGGCGAAAAGGGGCCCGTGCGCGACATCGTGCTGCTCAACGCCGCCGCTGGCCTGGTGTCGTTCCGCTTGGCCGAAGATCCCGACCAGCTGCGCCGCCCGCTGCTCGAGCGTCTGGCCGAGCAGCTCACCGTCGCGGAGGCCGCGATCGACTCGGGCGCCGCCGCGGCGAAGCTCGAGCAGTGGTCCGCGGCGACGGGCCGCTACGCCGACTGACCGGCGGCGACGAGCCCCGGCCCGTCGATCACCTCGAACACGAGCTGCGTCTCGACGTGCCGCACGTGCGGCTGCGTTGTGAGGTGCTCGAGCACGAGCTCGCGCAGAGCGGCGGCGTCAGGCACCGCGACGTGCAGCAGGTAGTCGTCGGCGCCCGCGACGTGGAACGCGGTGAGCACCGGGGGCAGTGACCGCACCCGCTGCTCGAAGCTGCGCACCTGCTCGCGCCCGTGGGTTCCGAGACGCACCGTGATGAGGGCCTGCAGGCCGAGGCCGAGCGCGGCGGGGTCGATGTCGGCCCGGAAGGCACGGATTACGCCGCGGTCGCGCAGCGTGCGCAGCCGCTGCGTGCAGGTCGACTCGGCGATGCCGGCGCGCTCGGCGAGCGCAGCGTTGGTGAGGCGCCCGTTGCGCTCCAGCTCGGCGAGCAGCGTGAGGTCGACGGCGTCGAGGGATGCGGGGCGCGCGTTCTGCGCCGAGCTCGGGGCGGGCATCCCGTCAGCATGAAGCATGCGCGCCAAAGCGGTCAATACCCGCGGGTTCTGCGGAGTCTGTAGCCTGTCGCCGCAGGGCGCGCCACCATGGGCTCATGCTCAGCGCCGAGGATTTCGAGACGCGCGCCGTGCACGCGGGGCGGGACGACCTCGCGGCGCTCGGTGTGCACGCCCTGCCGATCGATCTGTCGACCACGAATCCGCTGCCCGACATCGAGGTCGGGGGAGGGTCGTACGAGGCGATCGCGACCGGAGGGCATCCGACCGAGGGCGGCAGCGTCTACGCCCGCCTCTGGAACCCGACCGTCGCCCGGTTCGAGACCGCTCTCGCCGCGCTGGAGGGCGCAGAGGAGGCCGTGGCCTTCGGCACGGGCATGGCGGCAGTGAGCGCGGTGCTGCTCGCGGCGATGAACCGCGGGCGGGGGCGCCATGTCGTCGCCGTGCGCCCGCTGTACGGCGGCACCGACCATCTGCTGGCGTCGGGCCTGCTCGGCACGGAGACAACGTACTGCGCGCCCGATGAGGTGGGTGACGCGGTGCGCGCCGACACCTGCCTCGTCGTGATGGAGACGCCGTGCAACCCCACGCTCGAGCTCGTCGACATCGCCGCGGTGGTCGCGGCCGCGGGCGACGTTCCGGTGATGGTCGACAGCACCTTCGCCACACCGGTGCTGCAGAACCCGCTGGCGCACGGTGCGGCGCTCGTGCTGCACAGCGCCACGAAGTACCTCGGTGGCCACGGCGATGCCATGGGGGGAGTGGTCGCGGGCAGTGCCGAGTGGGCGACGGCGATCCGCCCGGTGCGGGCGATCACGGGTGGGCTGCTGCACCCGCTTGGTGCGTACCTGCTGCATCGCGGCC
>JAIXXG010000089.1 GCA_027490915.1 Microbacteriaceae bacterium | reverse complement strand
CAGTTGACCGCGACCCGCAACGAGCTCGCCTGCGTGATCGACGAGTACGGCGGGTTCGCGGGTGTGCTGACGCTCGAAGACCTCGCCGAGGAGGTCGTCGGCGAGATCACCGACGAGCATGACCTCGACACGGGGGAGCTGGTCGTGCCGGACGGCGACGGCGAGTGGCTCATGGACGGCGACGTGCACCTCGACGAGGTCGAGCGCGCGCTCGGGCACGAGCTTCCGCGCGGCGACGTCGAGACGATCGCCGGTCTGCTGATCGCCACGCGCGGCGCCCTGCCGAGCGAGGGCGAGACGGTCGTGATCGATCTGCCGGTCGATCCCGCCGAGCTCGTCGCCGACGAGCCGGTGCAGCGTCGCATCGAGGTCGACGTGCTCGACGTCGAGCGGCATGTGCCGACCGCGGTGCGCGTGCGCCTCATCGAGTACACCGGCGATGCCCCGCCGTCGACCGAGGACCACGAGGAGGTCGCGCGATGAACGATCCCCTGCTGAACCCGTGGATCGTGGCCCCCATCACGGTCGCGCTCATCGCCCTGAGTGCGCTCTTCGTCGTCATCGAGTTCGCGCTGCTCGGCGCCCGTCGGCACCGGCTCGAAGAGCGCGCCGCCGAGAGCCGCTCGGCGCGCGCCGCCCTGCGCGGCATCAACGAGCTGACCATGATGCTCGCGGGTGCGCAGCTGGGCATCACGGCTTGCACCTTCGCGCTCGGCGCGATCACCAAGCCGGCGGTCGACGCGTGGCTGCAGCCGCTGTTCACGGCGGTCGGTGCACCGCAGTGGCTTGCGGGCAGTGCGGCATTCGTGTTGTCGCTCTTCGTCGTGACCTTCCTGCACCTGGTCGTGGGCGAGATGGCCCCCAAGTCGTGGGCGATCGCCCACCCCGAGACCTCGGCCCTGGCCATCGGCATTGCGTCGCGCGTGTACCTCTGGCCCCTGCGCCCGCTGCTGCGCTGGGTCAACAGCATCGCGAACCGCCTCGTGCGCGCGAGCGGCGTCGAACCGGTGGAGACCGTCGCGGTGGGCGGGCAGGATATCGCGACGATTCGGCAGCTCGTCGAGCACTCGGCCTCGGTGGGCGCACTTGAGCCGCAGATGCAGCAGCAGATCTCCGGGCTCATCGACCTCGGATCGCTGCCGGTCTCGGCGCTCGTGACGGTCGGTCGCACGCCCACGCACGTCCGGGCGGGAGCCACGGTCGCCGACGTGCGTGCGGCGGCCGAGCGCTCGGGCCATCTGCGCATCCTCCTGCTGACCGGTGACGCCGCGGCGCCGGGCGTGGTGCACGTGCGCGACACGCTGCTCGAGCCCGACGACCGCCCGGCGCACGAGCTGGCCCGCGCCGCCTTTGTTCTCGAGGGGGCGACCCCCGTCTACGAGGCGCTGGCCCGCATGCGCGAGCACAGCGTGCAGCTGGCGGTGGTCGTCGAGTCGGGCACGATGCTCGGGGTCGTGACGCTCGCCGATATCCTCACCCGCGTGCTCCCCGTGCCGACCGGCGCCTGACCGCGACCGTCGGGGCTGAGCTCAGTCGAAGTCGAGCCGCATCACCAGGCGGCGCTTCGTCGGGTGGCTCACCTCGGTGAAGCCGGCGGCGAGGAACGGCCCGACCGGCCCGACGCTCAGCTCGTCCCACGTCACCTCGGCGCCCCCGGTCAGCATCGGGTAGCCCTCGAGCGCGCGGGCGCCGCGCTCGCGCGCGTGGTCGACCGCGACCGCGACGAGGGCGTAGGTGAGGCCGCGTCCACGGTAGCCGCGGCGCACCACCAGGCACGCGATCGCCCACACGCTCGCGTCGTCGGGATGCTCGGTGCGGCCGGCCCAGGGAACGGGGGAGCCGCGCAGGCGGCGGAACGCGCTGCGAGCATCCACCGCCGCCCAGCCGGCGGGCGCACCGTCGACGTACGCGACGATGCCGGCGGTGCGCGCCGCGTCGCGCTCGGGTGCGCGGTCGTCGCACGCGACGGCATCGCGCAGCACCTGCGCCCGCTGCTCGACGGGCAGGGCGTACCACTCGCGATCGCCGAGGCGCTGCCGGGTGCACTGGCAGCGCCCGGCCGTGCCGGTGAGGATCGTCTGCAGGTCGTCCCAGCTCGCCTCGTTCGCGGGCACGATGCGGATGCTCGACTCAGCCACCCGCGCAACGCTAGTGCGCCGCCCGCGTGAGCACGAGCGTCTGCAGAATCACCCGAGGGTCGGTCGAACCCGGTGCGGGCACGCGTTCTGCAGGCGTTCGTGCTCGCGATCGGGCGCGACAGCCCCGTCCGCGACCGCCGATAGGCTGAAGGGGTGTCCAAAGTCTTGACCTCCCTGCCCGTCGGCGAGCGCGTCGGCATCGCTTTCTCCGGTGGCCTCGACACCTCGGTGGCCGTTGCCTGGATGCGCGACAAGGGCGCGATCCCGTGCACCTACACGGGCGACCTCGGTCAGCCCGACGAGCCCGACGTCGCGGCCGTGCCGGGCCGGGCGACGGAGTACGGCGCCGAGATCAGCCGCCTCGTCGATGCGAAGGCCGCGCTCGTCGAGGAGGGCCTCGTGGCCCTCGCGTGCGGCGCGTTCCACATCCGCAGCGCCGGCAAGGCCTACTTCAACACCACGCCGCTCGGTCGTGCCGTCACGGGCACCCTGCTCGTGCGCGCCATGAAGGAGGACGGCGTCGAGATCTGGGGCGACGGCTCGACCTACAAGGGCAACGACATCGAGCGCTTCTACCGCTACGGCCTGCTCGCCAACCCGCGGCTGCGCATCTACAAGCCCTGGCTCGACGCCGACTTCGTCACCGAGCTGGGTGGTCGCAAAGAGATGAGCGAGTGGCTCGTCGCGCACGGGTTCCCGTACCGCGACTCGGCCGAGAAGGCCTACTCGACCGATGCCAACATCTGGGGTGCGACGCACGAGGCGAAGACGCTCGAGCACCTCGACGTCTCGCTCGAGACGGTCGAGCCGATCATGGGCGTGCGCTTCTGGGACGAGTCGGTCGAGATCGCCCCCGAGACGGTCACGGTGCGCTTCATCGAGGGCCGTCCGGTCGCCCTCAACGGCGTCGAATTCACGGATGCGGTGCAGCTGGTGCTCGAGGCGAACCGCATCGGCGGCCGCCACGGCCTGGGCATGAGCGACCAGATCGAGAACCGCATCATCGAGGCGAAGAGCCGCGGCATCTACGAGGCTCCCGGAATGGCCCTGCTGCACATCGCCTACGAGCGGCTGCTCAACGGCATCCACAACGAGGACACGATCGCGAACTACCACGCCGAGGGGCGCCGCCTCGGGCGCCTCATGTACGAGGGCCGGTGGCTCGACCCGCAGTCGCTCATGCTGCGCGAGAGCATCCAGAAGTGGGTGGGCTCGGCGGTGACCGGCGAGGTGACGCTGCGCCTGCGGCGCGGTGACGACTACACGATCCTCGACACGACCGGCCCCGGCCTGTCGTACGCGCCCGAGAAGCTCTCGATGGAGCGCGTCGGCGACGCGGCGTTCGGCCCCACCGACCGCATCGGCCAGCTGACGATGCGCAACCTCGACATCGCCGACTCGCGCGCCCGGCTCGAGCAGTACGCCGCCCAGGGCATCATCGGCGGGGCGACGGCGCAGCTCGTCGGCAGCATCACGGCGGGGGAGGCCGAGGAGGTCGTCGAGCACGCGGTGCCGCTCACGGCCGAGCGCGAGGCGCTCGCCGAGGCGATCGACGCCGCCGGCGAGAGCGCCGCGTTCGACCTCGGCACCGACTGAGGCTGCCGCTCGGCCGTCGTCAGTCGACGGGCAGGCTCACGGTCGCGAGCACGCGGCGCCGGGCGCCGTCGGGGTGCGCGGCGCGCGCGGCGAGGGGCTCGATCGCACCCCGGATGCCCTGCAGCACGCCGAGCCACTCCTCATCGGTCGCGTGCACGGCGAGCTGCCGGAAGCTCACGAGGTCGTCGTGCAGGCTGCCGTGCGGTGCTGCGACGTAGTCGTCGAACATCGCGGCGAGACTCGCGAGATAGGCCAGGAAGCCCGCTCGCAGAGCGTCGTCGTCGTGCTCGAGCGTGTCGGGGTCGACCGAGGCGCGCTCCTCCCGCAGACGCAGCGATCGCTCCGTCGAGCCTCGCACGCGCCGCTCGCTGACGACCTCCAGCACGCCGCCCTCGACGAGGGTGCCGACGTGCCGGTAGAGAGTGGCGGGGGCGACGTCGGTCAGGCGGGCGGCGAGCTCTTTGGTGGTCAGCTCGGCGTGACCCATCATCGCCTGCACGATGCGCAGGCGCACCGGGTGCAGCAGCAGTTCGGCGCTCGTCATGGGCACACCCTACCAATCCCAGTTGCGCGAATGTTCTCATTTCTGATATCAATGAGTCGGAACATCGACGAAAGGACTCCTCGTGGCGACCATCTCCCTCGAGCACGACACCCTCGCCATCCGCCTCGCGCCCCTCGAGCGGCTCTTCGCGGTGCGCGGCGACCTCACCCTGCCCCTGCAGACCATCGCCTCGGCCGAGAGCGTGCCCGATGGCCTCGCGGCCGTTCGGGGCCTCCGGGCACCCGGCCTCGGCGTGCCGGGGCGCGTGAAGTACGGAACCTGGCGTCGCCGCGACGGCGGCACGGTCGCCCTCGTGCGCGGGCGCGGCCCTGCCCTGCGCATCCGGTCGAGCGCCGGTCGCGTGCGCGACCTGCTCGTCTCGACCCCGCGGGCCGACGAGCTGGCCGCGCAGATCACCGCCGCGCGCACGGGGGTCGGGCAGTGACGGTGCGCACGATCGGCGCGGCGGTCGACCTCGTCGTCGAGTCGCAGCTGCCGGCGGATGCCCGCGCTCTTGCCGTGCTGATCCCGGGGAGCGGGCCCGTCGACCGTGATGGGGATGCTCGTCGCCTGCCCCTCGGCATCCAGCGTCAGCTCGCCGAGGGTCTCGCGGTGCACGGCATCGGCAGCGTGCGCTGGGACAAGCGCGGCGTCGGCGAGTCGGGGGGAGACTTCCTGTCGACAGGTTTCCATGACCTGGTCGACGATGCCGTCGCTGTGGTCGATGACGCCGCCGCCCGGGGGCTTCCGATCGTCGTGGTCGGGCACAGCGAGGGCTGCGCCATCGCCGCACGTCTGCTCGCCGAGCGTGCCGGCCTCGTGCGCGGGGCCGTGCTGCTCTCGCCCTACGCTCGCAGCGGGCTCGAGGTGCTGCGCTGGCAGGCCCGCGCTCTCGCCGACGACCTCCCTGCGGTCGTGCGCGCCGTGCTGCGGCTGATGCGAACCGATCTCGAGCGGCAGACCGAGAAGAACCGGCAGCGACTGCTCGCGACGACGCGCGATGTCGAGCGCATCGGCGGCGTGCGCGTGAATGCGCGCTGGTTCCGCGAGTTCATGGCCTACGACCCCTCGGTCGACCTCGCCGCCGCGCCGCACCCGGTGCTCGCCGTCGCGGCGGCGTTCGACCTGCAGTCTCCGCCCGATGACGCTGCCCGCATCGCCGAGCTGCGCCCCGCGCCGACCCGGGCGGTGACCCTCTCGGCCCTCAGCCACATCCTGCGCCCGCAGGCCGCGCCCACGCTGCGCAGCTACCGCAGCGACGTGCGTCGCCCCATCGACAAGCGCATCGTGCCGCTCATCGCGGAGTGGGTCTCCGGGCAGCTCGACGGCGCCTGAGAGGGTGCCGCCGCCCGTCGCCGAGCAGCCTCAACCGTCGAGGGCCCGCGCGTCGATGAGCCTCAGCCCGGCCGCTCGCGCCGCGAGGCCCCGGCGCTCGCGGTCGACGAGCACGCTCGTGATCAGGGCCAGCGCCAGCGCCGCGGCGAGCGCGTCGCCGACCACCGGTACGAGCTCGCTGAGAGCGACCACCCCGCCCAGGCCGAGCGCCGCGCGAACGATGCGCGCGAGGGCGAGCGGACGCCAGCCGCCGGTCGCGCGCAGCAGCACGGCGGCCTCACCGAGGGTCGTGCCGGTCACCAGCAGGGGGATGAGGTAGACCGCGAGGCCCACGGCGATCCCGAGCGCGGTCTCCGCCGGATCGGTGACCGTCGGCGACCCGGGGGAGACCACGAGCAGGCGCGCCAGCGAGACGGCCAGCCCGGTGAGGAGGGAGACCAGGGTGACGACGAGCGCGTCGCAGAGCATCCCGAGCAGCCGACGGCCCGCAGTCACGGGATGCGCACCGAGGCTCGATGGCGACCGCGCCTCCCGGCGCCGCAGCAGCGCGAGGCCGATGAGCGAGCCGATGATCGCGCCGAGCGTGTTGTGCAGCAGGTCGGTGACCGAGAACAGCCGGTACGAGCACGGATACAAGCCCCAGATGCCCGTGAGCTGTGTCGTCTCGACCGCGAGCGAGACGAGCAGTCCGCTGACGGCGGCGCGCGCGACGCCCCAGCGGAACAGGAAGCGGACGAGGAAGCCCAGCGGCATGAAGAAGATGATGTTGAGCACGACGACCTGCAGGGCGGCGTTGGCGATGAGGCTCGTGCCCGACTGCTGGATCAGCAGGATGTCGCGCACGTCGGCCAGCAGATCGAGGTTCGGCGTCGAGCATCGGTAGTCGTCGGTGATGGCCGGTGCGGGCAGGATCGTGTAGGTCCAGATCGCGATGAACGACACGAGCAGGGCGACCCAGCCGAGCGTCCGTCCGAGCGTCATGCCGCCGCGCAGGCGATAGCTCGCGGCGACGAAGGGCACGAACAGCAGCACGGCGATGATCGCGCCGATGACGATGGCGATGAGGCCGGGGGTGATGCGGTCCACGGTGGTGCTCCACGGGATGGCGGGTGAACGCGGGAGGGCGACTGGGGGATGCCCGTCGTCTGCCTCTCACGGTAGTGGTTGACCGGTTCCCGCGGCCGGACTAACCTACAACCAAATGGTTGTACAACTGGAGCCCCTTCGCCAGGCGGAGATCGACGCGATCTTCCACGCCCTCGCCGACGCGACGCGACGCGACATCGTCGCGCGCGTCATCGAGCGCGAGCAGTCCGTCTCCGGTCTCGCGGCGAGCTACGCCATGAGCTTCGCGGCCGTGCAGAAGCACATCGCGGTGCTCGAGCGGGCATCCCTCGTCGTCAAGTCGCAGAGAGGGCGGGAGCGCATCGTGCGCGCCGAGCCCGCCGCGATCGCGCGCGCCCGTGCGGTGCTTGAGCACTACGAGACCCTGTGGCGGCATCGCGCCGCTGCGATCGACGCGATCCTCGCCGAGGAGCCCGAGCAGCAAGGAGAAGAGCATGCCCGTCATCGACGCCATCACCGATCTTGAGGCGCTGACCCTCACGTTCGTCACCGAGCACGACGCGCCGGTCGAGCGCGTCTGGCTGCTGTGGGCCGACCCGCGGCAGCTCGAGCGGTGGTGGGGGCCGCCGGGATGGCCGGCCACCGTCACCGAGCACGACTTCCGCGTCGGCGGCCGGGTGCGGTACCACATGACCGGACCGGCCGGCGAGATCGCCGCCGCCTGGATGCGCATCACCGAGCTCGATGCCCCCCGGCATCTGCGGGTCGACGAGGGGTTCAGCCATGACGACGGCTCCGAGAACCCCGCAATGCCGGCGGGGGAGTGCGATGTGCGGTTCGAGCAGCTCGCCGACGGGCGCACTCGCATGACCGTGGTGTTCTCGTACGCCTCGCGCGATGACCTCGAGCTCGTGGTCGGCATGGGCATGGTCGAGGGCTTCAGCTCGGCGGCCGGCCAGATCGAGGCCGTACTCGCCGGCTGATCAGCCCGCGGGGTGCCGCGGGTCGAGCGCTCGCACCTTGCGCTCGAGCACCGCGCGCTGCGCGGCGTTGCCGACGAGGGGGATCGCCCGCGCGAACGCGATCCGCGCCTCGTCGGTTCGCCCGAGCCGCGCCAGCAGCTCTCCGCGCACGCTCGGCAGCAGGGGCGAGTTCGCCAGCGAGCCCTGCGCCTCGAGCCGGTCGACGATCGCGAGCGCGTCGACTGGCCCGTCGGCCATCGACACCGCCACCGCGCGATTGAGCTCGACGACCGGACTGGGGGCGAGGCGACCGAGCACCTCGTAGAGCAGCACGATGCGGTGCCAGTCGGTCGCCTCCACGCTCGGAGCGATCGCGTGCTGCTCTGCGATCGCCGCCTGAACGGCATAAGGCCCGCGGCCTCGGCCGAGCTCGTCGACCCGACGCAGCGCCGCGCGACCACGGAGGATGGCCTGGCGATCCCACCGCCCTCGATCCTGGTCGGCGAGTAGCACGGGCGAGCCGTCGAGCGCGACCCGCGCGGAGAACCGCGAAGACTGCAGCAGCATGAGTGCGAGAAGGCCGTGCGCCTCGGGTTCGCGCGGCACCATCGCCACGAGCCGACGGCCGAGACGCAGCGCCTCGTCGGCGAGCTCGCGCTGCACCGGGTCGGCTCCCTTCGCGGGCGCGTAGCCCTCGGTGAAGATCAGGTAGACCACGCGCAGCACCCCCGTCAGCCGCTCGCGCCACTCGTGCGGGTCGGGGGCAGTGAACGGCACCGCGGCGGCCGAGAGCGTGCGCTTGGCGCGCACGATGCGCTGCTGCATCGTCGAGACCGGCACCAGGAACAGCCGGGCCACCTGCTCGGTCGACAGGCCCCCGATGAGCGTCAGCGCCAGCGCGCACTGCGCGGGAGTCGACAGCACCGGATGGCACGCGATGAACAGCAGCCGCAGCACGGCGTCGCCGATCGGCTCGAGCTCGACGTCCTTCGACTCGCGCAGGGTCGACGCGATGCGCGCGTAGCGCTCGGCCAGCGCATCCTGGCGCCGCCAGGCATCGATCGCCCGTCGCTTCGCCACGGCCGTGAGCCACGCCCCCGGATTGGACGGAACGCCATCGCGGGGCCACACCCGCAGCGCCTCGGCGCAGGCCTCCTGGGCGAGGTCCTCCGCGAGCCCGACATCGCCGGTGAGCGATGTGAGCGTGGCGATCACGCGGGCGCCCTCGATGCGCCAGACGGCCCCGAGCCGGCGGGCGATCGCGTCGCCCACCGGCTCGGCGACCGGCTCGTCGCGCATCAGCTCTCGTTCTTGTGCTCGAGCTCCTCGCGCCAGCCGGCCTCCTTCTGGATGTACTCGTTGTCGGCGAAGTCGGCGAAGTCGCTCTCGTCGGTCACGCGCCGCACCTCGAGCTTGGTGCCCGGTCCCATCGGGCAGCGGCGTGCCCACTCGATGGCCTCGTCGCGGTCAGCCACCGAGATCAGCCAGAAGCCGTTGAACAGCTCGTGCACCTCGCCGTAGGGGCCGTCGGTCACGACCAGGTCGGGGGTCGAGAAGTCGACCACGAAGCCCTCGCTCGGGTCGCTCAGCCCCTCGCCGCCGACCATGACGCCGGCCTCCATCATCGACTCGTTGTAGGCGCCCATCGCGTTGATGATGGCCTCGAAATCCTGCTCCTTGCTCGCGGCGAGCGCGGCCTCGGTGGCGCGCATGATGAGCATGTACGTCGGCATGGTGGTTCCTTCCCTCGGGGATCGCCCGGTGCGGTCCTCTCACTATGTCGTCGAACGGCGCGCGACGGAATCGACAGCGGCGCGGAAAAATGCTGAAAGCGATCACCGCGTACCCTGTAGGCATGGCAGTCGAGCGCGGCATCCTCAACAACGGCGCGGCCCCGACCTCCCGCGCGGCCGCCGCGTCGACGACGGATGCTCGCCCCCAGGTGCGCCCGACGACGGAGGGCTGGCAGCAGAAGCTCGGCCCCGACGGCCGCCCGGTGCTGCAGTTCGCCGAGCCCAAGCGCGGCAAGCCGCCCGTGCACCTCGCGGACTTGACCCCCGAGCAGCGCACGGCGCGCGTTATCGAGCTCGGACTGCCGGGCTTTCGCGCGAAACAACTGAGCACCCACTACTTCACGCACTGCACGACCGACCCGGCGCGCATGACCGCCCTCCCCGCGGCCCAGCGCGACGAGCTCGTCGCGGGAATGCTGCCGCCGCTGCTGACCGAGGTGCGGCGCCTGCGCACCGACAACGGCGACACCATCAAGTTCCTCTGGAAGCTGCACGATGGCGCCCTCGTCGAGAGCGTGCTCATGCGCTACCCCGGCCGCATCACGCTGTGCGTCTCCAGCCAGGCCGGGTGCGGCATGAACTGCCCGTTCTGCGCCACCGGCCAGGCCGGGCTCACCCGCAACATGTCGACCGCCGAGATCGTCGACCAGGTCGTGCAGGCCAACGCGGCGATCGCAGCGGGCGAGCTCGGCGGCAAGAAGCGCGGCGAGACCACCCCCGAGCGCGTCAGCAACATCGTGTTCATGGGTATGGGCGAGCCGCTCGCCAACTACAACCGGGTGATGGATGCGGTGCGCACGATGGTGGCCCCCCAGCCCCACGGCCTCGGCATGAGCGCTCGGCACATCACGGTGTCGACGGTCGGCCTCGTGCCGGCCATCGAGAAGCTCGCTGCCGAGAAGATTCCGGTGACCTTCGCGCTGAGCCTGCACGCGCCCGACGACGAGCTGCGCGACGAGCTGATTCCGGTGAACTCGCGCTGGAAGGTCGACGAGGCCCTCGATGCCGCGCGCGCCTACTTCGACGCGACCGGCCGCCGGGTGTCGATCGAGTACGCGCTCATCAAGGACATGAACGACCACGCCTGGCGCGCCGACCTGCTCGCGCAGAAGCTCACCGCGCGCGGGCGCGGCTGGGTGCACGTCAATCCCATCCCGCTGAATCCGACCCCCGGGTCGATCTGGACGAGCTCGGAGCCGGCGGTGATGCGCGAGTTCGTGCGGCGGCTGGAGGCCGCCGGCATCCCGACGACCCTGCGCGACACGCGCGGCAAGGAGATCGACGGGGCCTGCGGTCAGCTGGCCGCCGCCGAGTAGCTCTCTCGATCTTCTCTCGGTTCCGCCATACTGGGCGGATGCTCCTGGATCAGGTCAACGAGTTCTTCACGCAGATCGTCGGCATCTCCGTCGCCGTGGTCATCGCGATCATCATCAT
>JAIXXG010000122.1 GCA_027490915.1 Microbacteriaceae bacterium | reverse complement strand
TGCAGCGCAGCTCGTGGTGCATCCACTGCCACAGCTGCGAGCGGCTGATCTCGGCCGTCGCCGCGTCCTCCATGAGGTGATCGATCGCCGCGGCGCCGGTGCCGCGCAGCCACGACTCGAGGTAGCGCACGGTGATCGACACGTTCGCCCGCACGCCCGCACGGGTGATCTCGCCGCCCGCCGATCGGATGTCGAGCAGCTCGCGCTCGGTCACCGCGACCTCCTCGCGGCGGCGCTCGAGCTGGTTCGGCCGGTCGCCGAGCACCGCGTCGAACTCGGCGCGCGCCACCGGGATCAGGTCGGGATGCGCGACCCACGAGCCGTCGAAACCGTCGCGGGCCTCGCGGCGCTTGTCGGCGGCGACCCGCTCGAGGGCTCGCTCGGTGACCTCGGGGTTGCGGCGGTCGGGGATGAACGCGCTCATGCCGCCGATCGCGTGGGCGCCGCGCTTGTGCGCCGTCTGGACCAGCAGCTCGGTGTACGCCCGCATGAACGGGAGCGTCATGAGGATGCGGTCGCGGTCGGGCAGCACGAACCGCAGCCCCCGGTTGCGGTAGTTCTTGATGATCGAGAACACGTAGTCCCAGCGGCCGGCGTTGAGGCCCGCGCAGTGGTCGCGCAGCTCGTAGAGGATCTCCTCCATCTCGAACGCGGCCGGGAAGGTCTCGATGAGCACCGTCGCGCGGATCGTGCCGTGCGGCAGGCCCAGCTCGGCCTCGGTGAACGTGAAGACCTCGTTCCAGAGCCGCGCCTCGCGGCGGTTCTCGAGCTTCGGCAGGTAGAAGTAGGGCCCGCGGCCCGCGGCGATGAGCGCGTGCGCATTGTGGAAGGCGTACAGCCCGACGTCGACGAGGCTCGCGCTCGCGGCGAAGGTGCGGCCGCTGCGGTCGGTGTGCTCGATGTGCTTCTCGACCAGGTGCCAGCCGCGCGGACGCATCACGATCGTCGGGGTGCGCTCGGCGGTGACGCGGTACTCCTTGCCCTCCGGGCTCGTGTACTCGAGCTGCCCGCGGATCGCGTCGAACAGGCTCAGCTGCCCCTCGATGATGTTCGCCCAGGTGGGGCTCGTCGCGTCCTCCAGGTCGGCGAGCCAGACGTTCGCCCGCGAGTTGAGCGCGTTGATCGTCATCTTCGGGTCGCACGGGCCGGTGATCTCGATGCGCCGGTCGTGCAGGCCCGGCCCCGCCCCGGCGACGCGCCAGTCGGGGTCGGCACGGATGCCCTCCGTCTCGGGCAGGAAGCGCAGGTCTCGGCCGTTGCCGAGGTCGTAGCGCAGCTGCATACGGTCGGCGAGCAACGCATGCCGCTGGCCGCCGAAGCGGTGCTGCAGGCGCTCGACGAAGGCGAGGGCATCCGGGGTCAGGATCTCGTCGTACCGGGGCCGCATCGGGCCGACGATTTTCAGGGATTCTGCGGTGAGAGTGCTGGTGGTCGTGGTCATGATCGTCTCCTGTGCTCGGGTGCTGATCGGCCGCTGCGGCGGATCAGTGGAACTGCTCGGACTCGGTCGAACCCACGAGCGCGAGCGTCGCGCTCTGCGGGTTGAGGGCGGTCGCGATGCGGTCGAAGTAGCCGGTACCGACCTCGCGCTGGTGCTTGGTGGCCGTGTAGCCGTCGGCCTCGGAGGCGAACTCGGCCTCCTGCAGCTCGACGTAGGCGCTCATCTGCCGCTCGTGGTAGCCGCGGGCCAGCTCGAACATCGAGTGGTTGAGCGAGTGGAAGCCGGCAAGGGTGATGAACTGGAAGGCGTACCCCATGGCCGCGAGCTCGCGCTGGAACCGCGCGATCGTCGCGTCGTCGAGGTGCCGCTTCCAGTTGAAGCTCGGCGAGCAGTTGTACGCGAGGCGCTTTCCGGGATGCTCGCGGTGGATGCTCTCGGCGACGGCCCGCGCCAACTCGAGGTCGGGCTCGCTCGTCTCGACCCAGATCATGTCGGCGTACTCGGCGTAGGCGTGCGCGCGGGCCAGCACCGGGCCGAGGCCCGGCTCGACCTCGTAGAAGCCCTCGGCGGTGCGCTCGCCGGTGGTGAAGGGGCGGTCACGCTCGTCGACGTCACTGGTCAGCAGGTTCGCGGCGAGCGAGTCGGTGCGCGCGATGATGACGGTGGGCACGTCGGCGACGTCGGCCGCGAGGCGCGCGGCCTGCAGCGTGCGGATGTGCTGGCTGGTCGGCACGAGCACCTTGCCGCCCATGTGGCCGCACTTCTTCTCGCTCGCGAGCTGGTCCTCCCAGTGCACGCCGGCCGCGCCGGCCTCGATCATGCCGTGCATGAGCTCGTAGGCGTTCAGCGGCCCGCCGAAGCCGGCTTCGGCGTCGGCGACGATCGGCACCATCCAGTTCGTGTCGGGCTCGATCTGCCCCGCCCGCAGCAGGGCGTTGTTGATGCGGCGCACGACGGCGGGCACCGAGTTGGCCGGGTAGAGGCTCTGGTCGGGGTAGGTCTGGCCCGACAGGTTGGCGTCGGCCGCGACCTGCCAGCCGCTCAGGTAGATGGCCTTGAGACCCGCGCGCACCTGCTGCACGGCCTGGTTGCCGGTGAGGGCGCCGAGCGCGTACGTCCACTCGCCGGGGTCGGTGACGTTCTGCTGGATCAGCTGCCACAGCTGCTCGGCGCCGCGGCGGGCCAGCGTGCGCTCCTCGCGCACTGGGCCGCGCAGCTCGATGACGTCGTCGGCGCTGTAGTCGCGGCGCACGCCGCTCCAGCGCGCGTCGGTCTTCCAGCGGGTCTCGAGCTCGGCGGCAGTCTCGGTCTGGTCGCCGGGTCGGTGGTTCGTCATGATGTGCTCCTGTTCTCGGCAGTTCGAGGTCGTGTGAGCAACTGTGGGCGAAGAACAACCCCTGCACCCGAGCCCGATCGACTGAAATACCGGCAGATTTCAGTTGCACCGAACTTCGGACGATGGCAGGCTCACCGCATGCTCGATTCGCCGCTCTCGCGCGCCCAGGCTGAGGATGTGATCGATCCGCTGACGCTCGGCCGCCGCATCCGCACCCTGCGAACGGATGCGGGGCTCACGCTCGCCGAGGTCGCCGACGCCATCGGCATCGCCACCTCGCACTTGAGCGTGCTCGAGAACGGCAAGCGCGAGGCGAAGCTCAGCGAGCTGCAGGCGATCGCGCGGGTGCTCGGCTCGAGCCTCGAGCAGCTGGTGAGCGCCGCGCCGCTGAGCGGCCGCGCGGCCCTCGAGGTGGAGCTCGAGCGGGTGCAGGCCGGTCCGCTGTTCTCGGCCCTGGGCATCCCGCCGCTGCCGGTGCGCAAGAGCCTCAGCGACGAAGCGATCCGCACGGTGCTGGCCCTGCACGCCGAGCTGCAGCGGGTGCACTCCGAGCGGGCGGCGACGCCCGAGGAGGCCCGGCGGGCCAACACCGAGCTGCGGCGCGCGATGCGGGCGCGCGGCAACTACTTCGGCGAGCTCGAGCAGACCGCGGCCGGGCTGCTGCGCGCCGTCGGCCACGAGGGCGGACCGCTGTCGCAGCGCCTCGCAGCCGAGCTCGCGGCGCACCTCGGCTTCACGCTGCACTACGTCGGCGACCTGCCGGGCTCGACCCGGTCGGTCACCGACCTCGAGCACGGCCGCATCTACCTGCCCGTGCGGACCGCACCGGGCCGCGACCCGCGCACCGTGCTGCTGCAGGCGCTCGCCGGACACGTGCTGGGCCGGCCTGAGCCGCGCGACTACCCCGAGTTCCTGCAGCAGCGCGTCGAGACCAACTACCTGGCGGCGGCCCTGCTCATCCCCGAGGCCGACGCGGTCGCGTTCCTACAGCGCGCGAAGCAGCGCCGCGAGCTCGCGGTGGAGGACCTGCGCGACGCGTTCGCCGTCTCGTACGAGACCGCCGCGCACCGGTTCACCAACCTCGCGACCGAGCACCTCGAGATCCCCGTGCACTTCCTCAAGGTGAGCGCGCAGGGCGTGCTGTCGAAGGCCTACGAGAACGACAGCGTGCAGTTCCCGACGGATGCCCTCGGCGCGGTCGAGGGGCAGCTCGTCTGCCGCAAGTGGTCGGCGCGGCAGGTCTTCGACGAGCCCGACCGCTTCAGCCCGTACCACCAGTACACCGACAAGCCCACCGGCACCTACTGGTGCACCTCGCGCATCGAGTCGGGCACCGGCGGCGACTTCTCGATCTCGGTGGGCACGCCGTTCGCGCACGTCAAGTGGTTCCGCGGCCGCGAGACCACCCGGCGCGGGGCGTCGACCTGCCCCGACCCGGAGTGCTGCCGGCGGGCGCCCGGGTCGCTCGCCGCGCGGTGGGAGGGACGCGCGCGGCCGCAGGCCCGCATCCACGCGAGCCTGCTGGCCACGCTGCCGACCGAGTCGTTCCCCGGCGTCGACCAGACCGAGGTACTCGGGTTCCTCGACCGGCACGCGCCGACCGGGGGTGCCGCATGAAGTTCACCATTGACGCGAGCGCGGCGACCCCGCCGTACGAGCAGCTGCGCGCGCAGGTGACCCGCGCGGTCGCGGCCGGCGAGCTGGTCGGCGGCGCGAAGCTGCCGACCGTGCGCGCGCTCGCCGAGCAGCTGGGGCTCGCCGCGAACACGGTCGCGCGCGCCTACCGCGAGCTCGAGGCCGACGGCATCATCGAGACCCGCGGCCGCGCCGGCTCGTTCGTCGCGCCGCAGGGTGACGCCGTGCAACGCCAGGCTCTCGCCGCCGCCCGTGCGTACGTCGAGCAGGCCCGGCGGCTCGGACTCGATGACGCGAGCGCGCTCGACCTGGTTCGGGCGGCGCAGCGCGGCTGAGCATCCCGCGCCGGCACCCTACAGCGGCAGGTCGGCGAGCGCCGGGTACGGGTTGCCGAAGCGGTGCGCCGTGATCGAGACCGCCTGCTCGCGCAGGAACGGCAGCAGCTCGACGCGGCCCGACGCGGTCACCGGCCCCGACCAGATCGCGACGTCCGGGTCGCCGTCGACGGCCGCGAGCAGCGCGCGCCCGGTCGCGTGCGGGTCGGCGGCGCCCTCCGGCGCGATGACGCGGATGCGGGCCGGCCGCTCGACCGCCACCCGGCTCGCGAACACCGTGTCGGGCTCGACGTCGACCGCGGTCGCCCGCAGGCTCGAGACCCCCGAGTCGAGCAGCGCGAGCAGACGGGCCGGCAGGGGCAGCGCAGAGCTGATGCGCACGCGCGACCCGCAGCGGGTGGCGGCCAGCAGCACGCGGATGAGGTCGGCGGGTGCGGCACCCTCTGCCGCGCGCACGGTCACCGGCGCGGGCCGGTAGCGCAGGGCGTTGCGCTCCACCGGCTGGTCGGGCAGCACCTCGACGTGGCTGTCGTCGCGGGCCGCGCCGAACTCCTCCTCCCACGCGCGCTGGTCGCTCACTGCTCCCGCCCGCGCGGCGTCGAACCCGGCGAAGTCGAGGCCGGGCTGGCTCGCCTCGAGCACCTCGCGCACACCGCGGTCGAGGCCGCGCAGGCTCAGCGACTCGCGGGGCGCGCGCGGCACGGGCGCGAACGACCCGAACCCCATGACGTACGACGGGCCGCCGGCCTTCGTCGAGCCGCCGACGCTCGAGCGCTTCCAGCCGCCGAAGGGCTGCCGTCGCACGATCGCGCCCGTGATGCCGCGGTTGACGTAGAGGTTGCCGGCCTCGACGTGGTCGAGCCAGTACTCGACCTCGTGCGCGTCGAGCGAGTGCAGCCCGGCGGTGAGGCCGTAGGCCACGCCGTTCTGCAGGTCGAGCGCCTCGTCGAGGTCGCGCGCCCGCATGAGGCCGAGCACGGGGCCGAAGTACTCGGTGGTGTGGAAGGCGCTGCCCGCGGCCACCCCGCGACGAACGCCGGGCGACCAAAGCGCCCCGGTCGCGTCGAGCGGCTGGGGCTCCACGAGCCACTCCTCCCCCACGTCGAGCCGGGTGAGGGCGCCGAGCAGCGTGCCGGCCGCGGGCTCGATGAGCGGGCCGACCACCGCGGTGGGGTCGGTCGGCCGGCCGACGCGCAGCGTGCGCACCGCATCCACCAGCTGCCGTTCGAAGCGCTCGGACGTCGCGACCGAGCCGACCAGGATCGCCAGCGACGCCGCCGAGCACTTCTGCCCCGCGTGCCCGAAGGCCGACTTCACGAGGTCGGCGACCGCCAGGTCGAGGTCGGCCGAGGGGGTGATGACGATCGCGTTCTTGCCGCTCGTCTCGGCGAGCACGGGCAGATCGGGCCGCCACGAGCGGAACAGTGCCGCCGTCTCCCACGCCCCCGTCAGCACGAGCCGGTCGACGGCCGGGTGGGCGATGAGCGCCTGCCCGACCTCGTTCTCGGGCGCGTCGACGAAGCGCAGCACCTCGCGCGGCACGCCAGCATCCCACAGCGCCTCGACCATGACGGCGGCGCTGCGGCGGGTCTGCGGCGCGGGCTTGATGATCACGGCGCTGCCCGCGGCGAGCGCCGCCAGCACGCCGCCCGCGGGGATCGCGACGGGGAAGTTCCACGGCGGCACGACCACGGTCAGTCGCACGGGCGTGAAGACCGCGTCGTCGATCGCCGCGAGGTCGCGCGCGCTCTCGGCGTAGTAGTGCGCGAAGTCGATCGCCTCGCTGACCTCCGGGTCGCCCTCGGCGAGGGTCTTGCCGGCCTCGGCCGCCATGACCTCGAGCAGGTCGGCGCGGCGGGCGGCGAGCATTCGCCCGCACTGATGCAGGATGCCCGCCCGCTCCTCCACCGCACGCGCAGCCCACCCGGCCGCGGCCTCGCGGGTCTCGGCGACGATGCGCTCGACGGCGGCGATGCCGCGCGGGCCGTCGGCGAGGGCGCTCGCGTCGACGAGCCCCTGCCCGCGGGTGCTCGTGGCGGAGCGTGCGAGGATCGCGCGCCCCCACTCGCGGTTGGCGGGCAGCGCGGGGTCGGTGTCGGGCGCGTTGTGGAAGCCCTGACGCACCCCGCCCGGCTCGGGCAGCGCGGCACCGTCGTCCGCGTCGAGCGGCCGCTCGTCGAGACGGTTCTGCACGCGGTGCGGTGCGGGCGCCGACGGCGCGGCCGTGAACGCGGCGAGCGCCCCCCGGAACCGTTCCTCCTCGCGCGCGAAGATGTCGGGCGACGCCGTCAGCTCGAACACCCCGGACAGGAAGTTGTCGGTGCTCGCGTTCTCCTCGAGCCGGCGGATCAGGTAGCTGATGGCCGAGTCGAAGTCGCGCGGGTGCACGACCGGCGTGTAGAGCAGCAGGTGGCCGACGGTGCGGCGCACGGCCGCGGCCTGGTCGGGCGCCATGCCGAGCAGCATCTCGACCTCGACGCGGTCGGTCACCCCGCGTTCCTCGGCGAGCAGCCAGGCCCACGCGATGTCGAACAGGTTGTGGCCGGCGATGCCGATGCGCACCGCATCCGCCCGATCGGGGCGCAGCGCCGCGTCGAGAACGCGCTTGTAGTTGGCGTCGCTCGCCTGCTTGCTCGGCAGCACCGCGACGGGCCAGTCGTGCAGGGCGGCGTCGACGCGCTCCATCGCGAGGTTGGCGCCCTTGACGACGCGCACCTTGATGCCCGCACCGCCGGCCGCCCGCCGCGCCTGCGCCCACGCGGTGAGCCGGTCGAGCGCGGGCAGCGCCTCGGGCAGGTAGGCCTGCAGCACGATGCCCGCCTCGTACTGCCGCAGCGACGGCCGATCGAGCACGCGCTGGAACACCTCGATCGTGAGGTCGAGGTCGCGGAACTCCTCCATGTCGAGGTTGAGGAAGGTCGGCGTCACGCCGAGCGCCGCGGTCTCGTAGAGCGGCACGAGCCGGTCGACGACACGCTCGACAGCCTCATCGAACGCCCACATGCTGAGCTGGCTCGCGATCGCTGACACCTTCACCGAGACGTAGTCGACGTCGGGGCGCTTCACCAGCTCGGTGATGCCCGCCAGCCGCCGGTCGGCCTCGGCATCGCCGAGCACAGCCTCGCCGAGCAGGTTCAGGTTGAGCCGGTCGCCCTCGGCGCGCAGGTGTTCGAGCGTGCGGCCGAGTCGGTTCGGGGTCGCATCGATGACGAGGTGCCCGACCATGCCGCGCAGCACCCGCCGCGCGATGAGCACGATCGGCCAGGGCAGCAGCCGGGCGAGCGGGCCGCCGATCGCGATGAGCGTGCGCAGCGGCCAGGGGAGGAAGCGCGGGATGCGCTGCGCGAGCTGCTCGAGGTTACGGGCCGCGACGCCGAGGTCGTCGGGCCGCGCCACCCGGTCGACGAACCCGATGGCGAACTCGAGCCCCACCTCGTCCTGCAGCAGCCCGGCCAGGCGCGCCGCACTGGGGTCGGGCCGCACCCCCTCGGTCTGGGAGAGCCACTGGCGTACGAGCGCCACAGCCGCGTCGGCCGCGCCGAGGTCGCGTGCGTGGTCGGGGGTCGACGCCTCAGAGCTCATGCGACCAGTCTGCTGGTCGACACTGTGCGCGCATAGTGATGAAATCTGTATACGACTGTGCGGATTATCCGAACAATCGCGTCGACGAACCGGGAGCCTCATGCTCGACCTGCGCCGCGTCACCCTGTTGCGCGAGGTGCACCGCCACGGCACGCTGCACGCCGTCGCCCGCGCCCTGTCGTACAGCCCCTCGAGCATCTCGCAGCAGCTGCGCCTTCTCGAGCAGGAGGTCGGGGTTCCGTTGCTTGAGCGCAGCGGGCGCCGGGTGCATCTGACCCCTGCCGGCCTGCTGCTGGTGGAGGGCGCTGGCGCGGTGCTGACCGACCTCGAGCGGCTCGAGAGCGCGCTCGCCGCGACCGAGCAGACCGTCTCGGGAACCGTGCGCCTCGCCGTCTTCCAGTCGGCGGCCCTCGGCATCGTGCCGCGAGCGCTCAGCCTGCTCGCCGAGCGCTACCCGCAGCTGCGCGTCGAGATCACCCAGCGCGAGCCCGAGAGCGCGCTCGATGAGGTGTGGGCGCGCGAGTTCGACCTCGTGATCGCCGAGGAGTACCCGGCGCACGGTGCTCCCCGGCGTCGCGAGCTCGACCGCGTTCCGCTCGGGCAGGACGCCCTGCGTCTCGGGGTGGCGAGCGGCAGCGGCATCCGATCGCTCGCCGACGCCGCCGACCGCGCCTGGGTCATGGAGCCGCGCGGAACCGCGAGTCGGCACTGGGCCGAGCAGGTGTGCCGCGTCGCGGGATTCGAGCCGGACGTGCGGTTCGAGACCGCCGACCTGCAGGCGCACATCACCCTCGTCGAGGCGGGCCACGCCGTCGCGCTGCTGCCCGATCTCGTGTGGGGTGGTCGCGACCCCCGCGTCTCGCTCCTCGCGCTGCCGGGCGAGCCGCACCGATCGCTGTTCACGGCGGCCCGCAGCTCGACCGCCGATCGCCCGGCGATCGTCGCGGTGCGCAGCGTTCTCGCGCTCTCCATCGAACCGGCAGCGCGCGCCGGATACCCTGAGCGGGCCACAGCAGACAAGGAGCATCCGTGACCGAGCAGCGCGATGTCGTCATCATCGGCGGAGGGCACAACGGCCTCACCGCCGCCGCCTACCTGGCGAAGGCCGGGCTCGACGTGCAGGTGCTCGAGCGCCTCGACGTGCTCGGCGGCGCCGCGATCTCGGCCGAGGCCTTCGCCGGGGTGGATGCTCGCCTGAGTCGCTACTCGTACCTGGTCAGCCTGCTCCCCCAGCGCATCATCGACGACCTCGGGCTCGAGATCGCGCTCGCGCCGCGCCGCTACAGCTCGTACACACCCGTGCCCGGAGCCGAGGGCGCCGGCCTGCTCGTCGACAACCACGACCCGGAGGCGACGGCGGCGAGCTTCGCGGCGATCGGCGCGGCGACCGACGCCGAGGCCTGGCAGCGCTTCTACGCGGGCACGGAGGCGCTCGCGCAGGTGCTCTTCCCGACCGTCACCGACCCGCTGCTGACCCGCTCGGAGGCGCGCGCCGCCGTCATCGCCGCCGCCGACAGCGCCGGCCGCGACGGCGCGGCGCTGTGGGATGCCCTCATCGAGCAGCCCGTCGGCCGCACCATCGCCGACACCTGCCAGAACGACCTCGGGCGCGGGGTCGTCTACACCGACGCGCTCATCGGGACCTTCGCCTCGAACGACGACGACAGCCTGCTCGCCAACCGCTGCTTCCTGTACCACGTCATCGGTGGCGGGACGGGTGACTGGAATGTGCCGGTGGGC
>JAIXXG010000042.1 GCA_027490915.1 Microbacteriaceae bacterium | reverse complement strand
GGCACGACCGTCACCGAGGTCAACGCGCTCGTCACCCGCTTCGAGCAGGCCGCCAAGATGATGAAGACGGTGGCCAAGGGCGGCGTGCCGCAGGTTCCCGGCATGGGCCCGGTTCCCGGCATGGGCGGCGGGGGCGGCGCTGCCTCGCTGCGCAAGGCGCAGGCCAAGAAGAAGGGCAAGGGTGCCTCGAAGTCGGGCAACCCGGCGAAGCGCGCGGCCGAGGAGGCCGCTCGCGCGCAGGGCCTCAAGCCGGGCGGTGCCGCGGGCGCATCCGGCGCCGGATTCGGCCTCGGCGCCGCGTCGCGCGGGGGCGCGCAGCCGACCCCGGAGGACCTCGAGACGATTCAGCGGATGCTCGGCCGCTAGCAGACCGCGTGCGGCGCCGCGCGCCGTAGGGTGGCTGCATGACGCTCCTCACCGCTGCGGAGACCGTGGCCGCTGTGCGCGCCGGCAGCACGTCGGCTGTTGCCGAGACCCGGGCCGCGCTCGACCGCATCGCCGCCCTCGACCCGTCGCTCGGCGCCTTTCAGGTGGTGCGGGCGGATGCGGCGCTCGCCGAAGCCGCTGCCGTGGATGCCCGCGTCGCCGCGGGGGAGGACCTTCCCCTCGCGGGCGTGCCGATCGCCATCAAAGACAACGTGCCCGTCGCCGGCGAGCCGATGCGCGAGGGCAGCGCTGCCACGAGCTCGGCGCCGCGACCCGCCGACCACGAGGTCGTCGTCCGGCTGCGTGCGGCGGGCGCGATCGTCGTGGGCATCACCCGCGTGCCCGAGCTGTGCGTGTTCGGCACGACCGACTCGGTCTACGGAACCACCCGCAACCCGCACAACCCCGAGCGCACCTCGGGCGGCTCGTCGGGCGGCTCGGCCGCCGCGGTGGCGAGCGGCATGGTCGCCGTCGCGCATGCTGCCGACGGCATGGGGTCGATCCGCATCCCGGCCGCCAACTGCGGGCTCGTCGGCATCAAGCCCGGGGCGGGGCTGGTGCCCGCCGACATGGGCGCGCACAGCTGGTTCGGCATGAGCGAGAACGGCCCGCTCGCGACCACGGCGGCGGATGCGGCGCTCGTGCTCGCCGTCATGGCGGGCCGCCCCGAGCTCGCGCGCCCGAGCCTGCCCGACCGCCCGCTGCGCGTGGGGCTCGCGACGGGCATCCCGACGCCCCTGGCGCGCCTCGATCCGACGTGGAAGTCCGCCGCCGATCGCACGGCCGCGGCGCTGCGGTCGCTCGGCCACGAGGTGGTCGACCTCGCCATCCCGTACCCGGCCGACCCGGTGCCGGTGCTCGCCCGCTGGTTCGCCGGAGCTGCCGACGACGCGGCGCACGAGGGCCTGGCTCTGCGCGACCTCGAGCCGCGCGTGCGCGCGCACGCGCGCGCGGGCCGCCTGCTGCGCCGCCTCGGGGCCCTGCGCCCCGGCCCGGTCGAGCGCCTGCGCGCGGGCGTCGAGGCCGCGACGGCCGACGTCGACGTCATCCTCACGCCGGGTCTCGCGCAGCCGGGGCCGGTGGCCGAGGGCTGGCACCGCCGCGGCTGGATCGCGAACCTGCGGGCCAACATCGGCTACGCGCCTTACGCGGCGCTCTGGAACCTGCTCGGCTGGCCCGCCGCCGTCGTGCCGGCGGGCTGGCACGACGCCGCGCGGGTTCCGCTCGCCGTGCAGCTCGTCGCCCACCCGGCGCAGGACGGCGCCGGGGAGGCCCTGCTGCTGGCGCTGGCCGCGCAGCTCGAGCAGGCAGCCCCCTGGCCGCGCATCGCCGCCCCCGCCTCCGCCGTAGGCTCGGAGTCATGACCTCTCGACTCGTGCGCCTCGGCGTGCAGCTGCGACCCCAGCACACCCCCTACGAGCGCATCCGCGACGCCGCCGCCGAGCTCGACGAGCTGGGCGTCGACGTCATCTTCAACTGGGATCACTTCTACCCGCTCTACGGCGACCCCGACGGGCTGCACTTCGAGTCGTGGACGATGCTCGCGGCGATCGCCGAGCAGACGACCCGCGCCGAGCTCGGTGCGCTCGTCAACTGCAACAGCTACCGCAACGCCAACCTGCAGGCCGACATGGCCCGCACCATCGACCACATCAGCGCGAAGGGCGGAACGGGCCGCTTCATCTTCGGCACCGGCTCGGGCTGGTTCGAGCGCGACTACGTCGAGTACGGCTACGAGTTCGGCACGGTGGGCGGGCGGCTGGATGCTCTCGCCGAGGCTCTGCCCGTCATCCGTGACCGCTGGTCGCAGCTGAATCCCGCGCCGACCCGCGACATCCCGATCCTCATCGGGGGAGGCGGCGAGAAGAAGACGCTGCGCATCGTCGCCCAGCACGCCGACATCTGGCACTCGTTCGCCGATGTGCCGACGCTCGAGCGCAAGCTGGGCATCCTCGCCGAGCACGGCGCGGCCGTCGGGCGCGACGTGAGCGAGGTCGAGATCTCGGTCGAGATCCGCGAGCGCACGATGCAGCAGGCCGACGAGCTGCACGCGGTCGGGGCCACCCTGTTCACGCTCGGGCTCGACGGGCCGCAGTTCGACATGGCCCCCGTGCGCGAGTGGCTGAGCTGGCGCGACGGGCACCGGTAGGCAGCGCATCCCGCCGCCGCCGGCGTGATGCCACCCCGAGGCGGGTGCGCGTCGGCGAAGGCCGCGAAAGTCTGCCAGAATAGGCGGTCGAGCGTTCGCGCGCCCGACCCTCTAATCAGGCGCCGCGAGCACCGCTCGCGAGCTTTCGCGTCGAGTGTGCCCCACGCAACCGACCGCGACTCAATCCGTTCACACACTGTTGGAGAATCGTGGCTGTCAAGATCCGCCTCAAGCGCATGGGCAAGATCCGTGCGCCGTACTACCGCATCGTCGTCGCCGACTCGCGCACCAAGCGCGATGGTCGCGTGATCGAGGAGATCGGCAAGTACCACCCCACCGAGGAGCCCTCGTTCATCGAGGTCGACTCCGAGCGCGCGCAGTACTGGCTGGGCGTCGGCGCGCAGCCGAGCCCGCAGGTGCTGGCCATCCTCAAGCTCACCGGCGACTGGGGCACCTTCAAGGGCGAGAAGGGTGCGAAGAGCACCGTCAAGACCGCCGAGCCGAAGGCCGCCTTCGTCATGGACGAGAAGAAGAAGCCGGTGCTGAAGCCCAAGAGCGAGAAGCCGGCCGAGAAGGCCGCTCCGGTCGAGGAGGCCCCCGCCGAGGAGGCTCCCGTCGCCGAGGAGGCCGTCGAGGCTCCCGCCGCGGAGGAGGCCGCTGAGGCTCCCGCTGAGGACGCGCCGGCCGAGGCCGCCGCTGACGACGCCGAGGCCGAGAAGGCCTGACACCCGTGCTCGCAGACACGCTCGAACATCTCGTCAAGGGGATCGTCGATCACCCCGCTGATGTCGCCGTCGTCGCGCAGAGCTCCGCTCGCGGCGAGGTCCTCGAGGTGCGTGTGCACCCCGAGGACCTCGGCCGCGTGATCGGCCGCGGCGGTCGCACCGCCAAGGCCCTCCGCACCGTCATCACCGCGCTCGCCGACGGTCGCCGCGTGCGCGTCGACGTCGTCGACACCGATCTCGACGACTCCCGCCGGCAGTGAGCGCGGCCCCTGCCCAGCTGCGGGTCGGTCGTCTCCTGAAGGCGCACGGGCTCAAGGGCGCTCTCAAGCTCGAGCTCTACACCGACGACCCGGCCCGCCGCTTCACCCCCGGCGCCGTCTTCACCCTGCAGGTGCCGAGCGGCACGCCCTGGCATGGCAAGACGCTCACCCTCGCCGAGCTGCGCTGGTACAACGGTCAGCCCGTCGCGTTCTTCGAGGGGGTCGACGACCGCACGGCGGCCGAGAGCCTCGTCAAGGCGATCCTCTGGATCGATCAGCCCACCGATGAGCCCGACGAGCCCGACGCGTGGTACGACTACCAGCTGGTCGGCCTGCGGGCGCTGCGCGACGGCGTGGAGGTCGGCACCATCGCGCGCGTCGAGCACCTGCCGGCGCAAGACCTGCTCGTCGTGCGCGCGGGCGACCGCGACGTGCTCGTGCCCTTCGTCAGCGCCATCGTGCCCCTCGTCGACGTCGCCTCGGGCACCGTCACCCTGACGCCTCCCGCGGGCCTCTTCGAAGAGCTCGCCGATGAGGATGCGGAGCCGCAGCCGCCCGCCCCCGTCACCCCCTCTGCCTAGACTGCAGAGCGTGCGCCTCGACATCGTCACGATCTTCCCCGCCTTCTTCGGGGTGCTCGACGTGTCGCTGCTCGGCAAGGCCCGCGCCGCCGGGCTGATCGACGTGGGCGTGCACGATCTGCGCGACGCGACGCACGATCGTCATCGCACGGTCGACGACACGCCCTACGGCGGTGGCGCCGGCATGGTGATGAAGCCCGAGCCGTGGGGCGAGCTGCTCGACACCCTCGTCACCCCGAGCAGCGTGCTCATCGTCCCGAGCCCGGCCGGGCATCCGTTCACCCAGGCGACGGCGCGCGAGCTGGCCGCCCGCGAGCACCTCGTGTTCGCCTGCGGGCGCTACGAGGGCATCGACCAGCGCGTCGTCGAGCACTACTCTGAGCGCACGGAGGTTCGCGAGATCAGCATCGGGGACTACGTGCTGAACGGCGGGGAGGTGGCGACGATGGCGATGATCGAGGCGATCGGTCGGCTCGTGCCCGGCGTCGTCGGCAACCCCGAGAGCCTCACGGAGGAGAGCCACGAGCAGGGTCTGCTCGAGTACCCGAGCTACACCAAGCCGCCCGTCTGGCGCGATCGCGCGGTGCCCGAGGTGCTGTTGAGCGGCAACCACGGCGCCATCGCCGCGTGGCGTCACGAGCAGCAGCTCGCGCGCACGCGCGCGGTGCGCCCCGACCTTCTCGAGGGGCGTTGACCGCGGGGGAGCGGATGTGGCTCTGGTCGCAGCCGCTCGTCGCCGCGCTCGCCGCGCTCGCCGGTGCGGCCGCCTGGTTTCTCCAGCTAACCGGCGACGTCAGCGCGCTGCCCACCCTGCAGGCCCTCGTCACCGGATCGTTCGTGCTGCCGGGGCTCGCGCTCTCCCTCGTCATCAACCACGTCGCGGTGATGCTGCGGCGGCCGCCCCAACTGACGGTCGGCGAGAAGCTGCTGCTGCTGGTCGAGTACGCGCTCGTCGTGGCGATCGTCGCGATCTCGGCCAGCCCCGACCTGCTCTTCCTCGGCTACCTGCTGTGGCCGCTGCTGATCGGCGCCGCCGCGATGGCGTTCGCCACGATGGTCTCCACCACGATCCGATCGCGGCGCGCGGTCGGCGGGGGCGAGCACGACGAGCTCGTGGGCGAGCCGGAGGCCGCGGCGCGCTGAGCGTCAGCGGGGGCCGCGCCCCTGCCGCGGCCGGCTAGGAGCGCGTGGTCAGCACGATCGGCCCGTCGGCCGTGATCGCAACGGTGTGCTCGGCGTGCGCCGCGCGGGTGCCGGTGCGGCTGCGCAAGGTCCAGCCATCGGCGTCGGTGTAGATCTCGTCGGTGTCGGGGATGAACCACGGCTCGATCGCGAGCACGAGCCCGGCCTTGAGCTTGAGCCCGCGACCACGGCGCCCGTCGTTCGGAACGTGCGGGTCGCCGTGCATCGTGCGCCCGACGCCGTGGCCGCCGAAGTCGAGGTTCACGGGGTAGCCGGCGGCCTCCGCGATGTCGCCGATCGCCGCCGAGATGTCGCCCATCCGATTGCCGACCCTGGCCTGCTGGATGCCCGCCGCGAGCGCCCGCTCGGTCGCGTCGATCAGCGCAAGGTCGTCGGGCCGCGGCGTGCCGACGACGATCGTGACGGCCGAGTCGCAGACCCACCCGTCGACCGAGGCCGCGAAATCGAGCGACAGCACGTCGCCGTCGCGCAGCCGGTAGTCGTGCGGCAGTCCGTGCAGGGCCGCGTCGTTCACCGACGTGCAGATGACCTTGCCGAACGGCGAGCCGCCAAACGAGGGGTGGTAGTCGATGTAGCAGCTCTCGGCGCCCTCGGAGCGGATCATCTCGTGCGCGAGCGCATCGAGGTCAAGCAGGTTGACCCCGACATCGGCCGCGGCGCTCGTGGCCGTCAGCACGCTCGCGACGAAGCGCCCGGCCGGTCGCATCTGCTCGATCTCGGCGGGGGTGCGCAGCTCGATCATCTAGCTCCTCGGCAGGGGGATGTGCGTGCGCAGGTAGGTGCCGCAGAGGTCGCGCGTCGCCTCGATGAACCGCTCGTCGCCGTTCTTGTCGAGCTGGAAGGCGCGCGTCAGCAGGCCGCTCGCGATCTCGATGGCGACCTCGAGGTGGAAGATCAGCTCGTCATCGGGCTCGAAGTCGTAGGTGGCGCCGACCTGGTCGGCGAAGGCGCGCGCGAGGATCTGGTTGTTGCTGACCTCGGCGCTGATGAAGCGCTGGTCGATGACGTCGCCGAACCGGAGCGCGCGGAAGCCCGGCTCGTGCCGGGTCATTGCGATGAACGCGTCGAGGGTCGAGTCGAACGACGACCACGGCTCCTCCGGCGAGTTCGTCACGCCCTCCCAGACGCGCTCGAGGTAGCGCTCCATGTTGCGGGCGGCCAGAGCCCGCAGCAGCGACTGGATGTTCGGGAAGTAGCGGTAGACGACCCCGACCGACGAGCGCGAGCGCTTGGCGACGGCGCTCGTGGTGACGCCGTCGATGCCGCTGTCGTCGATGAGCGCGGCCGCCGCGTCCAGAAGAAGCGCGATGCGCTCGGCGCTGCGCTGCTGCACCGGCTCGGTGCGCATGTTGACCTTGTCCGTCGCGAGAATCTGCGTTGCGTTCATGTTCCGTGCACCCCCTCGGGCCGTTCCCGCGGCCCGGCTTGTTCCTTCCATCGTGCCACTGATTGGGAGCCCGGCGCACACTGTGGCATCATTTCTCTTTGTGCCTCGGCGCGGCTCTGCCACAGGGGAGCCGTGATTCTGCGGGGCACGCGCGAGACCTCCGAATTTCCCCAGAGCCGCGATCGACCTGTGGCGGTTGCAGAGAGCGAATCACCATGCACATCCTCGACCACGTCGACGCCGCGTCGCTGCGCACCGACATCCCCGACTTCCGCCCCGGCGACACCGTCAAGGTGCACGTCAACATCATCGAGGGCAACCGCTCGCGTATCCAGGTCTTCCAGGGCGTCGTCATCGGCCGCTCGAACGAGGGCATCCGCGAGACCTTCACCGTGCGCAAGGTCAGCTTCCAGGTGGGCGTCGAGCGCACCTTCCCGGTGCACTCGCCGGTGATCGACCACATCGAGGTCGTCACCCGCGGAGACGTGCGCCGCGCGAAGCTGTACTACCTGCGCAACCTGCGCGGCAAGAAGGCGAAGATCAAGGAGAAGCGCGAGGCCTGATCCCGCGCCCCGAACGCTTCCCGAGGGCCCCGTCGACGTGTCGACGGGGCCCTCGGTCGTGCGGGCCGCCGCACCCCTAGACTGGCGGGGAGCACCAGGGGAGTCATGACTGAGCAGAATCCGCCCGCCGTCAGCGGAGCATCCACCGCGGGTACCACCCGCCCGTCTGCCGGTCGCAGCGTGCTGCTCTTCCTGCGCGACGTCGTCGTCATCGTGGCGGCCGCCCTCGTCATCTCCTTCCTCATCAAGACCTTCCTCATCCGGTCGTTCTACATCCCCTCCGAGTCGATGGAGTCGACCCTGATGGTGAACGACCGCATCATCGTCAATCAGCTCGTGCCCGAGGTGGTGCCGCTCGAGCGCGGCGACATCGTCGTCTTCCGCGACCCGGGCGGGTGGCTGCCGGCGATGCCCGAGACCCCGCAGGCGCCGCTCGAGGCTGCGGCCGACTGGGTGCTGTCGCTTATCGGGCTGAGCGCCTCCGACAGCGATGAGCACCTGGTCAAGCGCATCATCGGGCTGCCGGGCGACCGCATCACCTGCTGCAACGACCTCGGGCAGCTCAGCATCAACGGGGTGCCCCTCGACGAGCCGTACGTGCTGCTGCCGCCGGACACCATCGACGTGAGCGGGCAGGACTTCCAGGAGGACGTGCCCGAGGGCACGCTCTGGGTGATGGGCGACAACCGCTACGACTCCTCCGACTCGCGCTTCAACGGCGTCGTGCCGATCGCCGACGTCGTCGGCCGTGCGGTGGTCGTCAGCTGGCCCATCGACCGCTGGCAGTGGCTCGACAACTACCCGCTCGTGTTCGACGGGGTCGAGCAGGCCGAGTGAGCGCGCGGGCATGACCGCCGCGCCGAGCCTCGAGGTCGAGCGGGGCCTCTTCGCCGCGGGCGCGCCCGTCGTGATCGGGGTCGACGAGGTCGGTCGCGGTGCGATCGCCGGGGACGTGGCGGTCGGCGCGTGCGCGATCGTGCCGGCGACGGATGCTCCGCCCGAGCGCCTGCGCGACAGCAAGCTGCTCAGCCCCGCGCGCCGCGCCGAGGTCGAGCCGCAGGTGCGCGCCTGGGCGACCGCGGTGGTGGTGGGGGAGGCGGGCCCCGACGAGGTCGACGCGCTCGGCATCGTCGCCGCCCTCGGGCTCGCGGGTCGGCGCGCGCTCATCACGCTGCACGAGCAGGGTGTGCCGGTCGGTGCGGCGACCGTGCTGCTCGACGGCAGCCATGACTGGCTGACCCCCGCCCTGAGCCTGCCGCCGCGCGTCATCACCCGGGTGAAGGCCGACCGCGACTGCGCGAGCGTGGCCGGAGCATCCGTCATTGCGAAGCAGCACCGCGACGCGCTCATGATCGCCGACCACGAGCGGTGGCCGGTGTACGGCTGGGCGGGCAACAAGGGCTACGGCAGCGCCGAGCACCTGGCGGCCGTCGCCGCCCACGGCGCCTCTCCGCGGCACCGGGTGACCTGGTTGCGGGGCCCCACCCTGCTCGACGGTCTAGACTCGTGACGCCATGGACGATGAGGATTTCGACGACTACGACCGCGAGGTCGAGCTCGCGCTCTACCGCGAGTACCGCGATGTCGTGTCGCAGTTCCAGTACGTGGTCGAGACCGAGCGTCGCTTCTACCTGGCCAACGAGGTCGAGCAGGTCGTGCGCGACATGGGCGGCGACTTCTACTTCGAGCTGACGCTCACCGATGTCTGGGTGTGGGACGTCTACCGCGCTGATCGCTTCGTCAAGAGCGTGAAGGTGCTCACCTTCAAAGACGTGAACGTCGAAGAGCTCGGCAAGAAGGAGCTCAAGCTGCCGAAAGAGCTCGCGCTCGACGAGTAGCGGCGGGCGGTCATCCGCCGCTTTCGTCATACGTTCGAAACGTTCTCGGGTTAGGATTCCCCCACCGCGCCCCCGCGCGCCGCATTCCTTCGACCCGAAGTAGGAATCACGTGCCGAACACTCGCGCTCTCCCTCGGCCGGCTGGCCGCCTTGCCGCGGCAGGTCTCGCCGTCTCCCTTGTCGCCTCGTCGCTGGCCCTCGGGGTCTCCGCTGCGCAGGCAGCACCCGGTGCACCGACCATCTCGTCCCCTGCTGACGGCTTCGAGACCGTCGACACGACGATCGTCGTGTCGGGGGAGCTCGCCGACAGTCTCGACCAGGTCGTCGAAGTCGTCGCCCGCATCGATGGCGCCTACAGCGCGGGGTGCAGCACTCTCGTCGCCTACTTCGACACCACGTTCAGCTGCTCGCTTTCTGTCGCGGCTGCCGGCGAGTACGAGATCACGGCGACGTCGATCGATGTCGCAGACCCCGACCAGGGGCCCAGCCCGGTCAGCAACACGGTCACGGTTCGCGTGGGCACTTCGGATCCGGTCGAGATCACGAACTTCACAGGGTTCAGCAACGAGTGGGGCGGTCGAACAGTCACGGTCTCGGGCTCCGGCCCGCGCCTTGGTTCGGTGGACGTCGAGGTCGTGCACTATCCGCCCGGTGAAGGTGAGCAGACTGACCCGTTCTGCTCCGACCCCGAGGTCGGGCTCGATGGGCAGTGGAGCTGCACCGGCACCTCACCCAGCTGGGGCTACGTGTACTTCGTCGCCTACGGCACGACGGTCGACGGTCAGGAGACGGCACCGGGCTCGTACGACGACGAGATCGGCGGTGACCTGATTCCGCCCGCTCCGAGCACCACGATCGTGCTGGGCCCTGCGTCCGTCACGTACTCGGCGCAGGGCGCCGCCGACAACTTCTTGATCATGCGGGTGTACGAGGTCGTGCTCGCCGGCGAGGGTTCGAGCTTCACCCAGACTGACACGTGCACCTCAGTGGGTGCGCCGCCGGCCATCTCCTGCACGCTCAGCGGGCTGACTCCCGGGGTCTGGAACCTCTACACGAACCAGGACTACAACGAGTCGTACTTCGCGAATGTCGATGAGTTCGTGCTCATCCCGCCGGCACCGACCGGGTTCGCCGCGACCGTGCTCGAGGATCGATCGGTGCGTTTCTCCGGTCAGGGCACGCCCGGGTACCGCGCGATCGTCCGCGACACGGCCCAGAACGTGGTCTGCTCGGTGATCGTCCCGACGAGCGGTCAGTGGCGGTGCACCGCGACGCCGCCCGCCGGAACCGCGAGCTACCGCAGCGTGCAGCAGTCGGTCGGGTTCGACTCGAACGACTTCGGGGTGGCCTCCGACCGTTCGTTCGACGGTTTCTCGGCGCTCACGTCGGCTGTCTCGGTGACGGTTCCACCCTCCAGCCCTCGGCCGGCCCCGCAGAACCCGGCCGTCGTTGCGGCGCCCTTGGCCTGGCTGCTCGAGGGCTACGACGGCTCGCCGCTCACCCCGGGTCAGCAGCTGACGCTCACGGCGTCGGGCCTCCCGGATGGAACGGAGATCGTCGTCGAGATCCGCTCGACGCCCCAGGTGCTCGGTACCGCCATTGTTGGCGACGCGGGCACGTTCTCCCTCGATGTCGTGGTTCCGACCGACCTCGAGCCCGGCGACCACACACTTGTCGCGATCGCGACCCCGCCGGGCGGAGTGGCATCGCCGGTGTCAATCCCGGTCGTGGTCGTCGCCGCTCCCGAGGCCGACCTCGTGAAGGAGACCGTCGACTCGATCGCTCCCGAGAAGAGCGATGCGGCCGGAGCAGGCTCCGGCGGCTCAGCGGGCGGCGCCGGCGACCGCTCGAACCCGGCGGCGCCGTCGGCCATCACCGACAGCATCCCGACGCTGCAGCGCATCTTCAGCGACCCGTGGGTGGTGCTGGCCTCGGGGGGCCTGGCCCTGGCCATCCTGCTGCTCGTCGCCTTCCCGGCCGAGCTGCTCAACAGCACGCTGTCGTCGAACACCTCGCGCCTCGGACGATGGTTCGTCGCGATCGAGCGCAAGACCGAGCAGGTCACCGAGTGGTTCACGCGCGTCTCGCGCACGCGCGCGCTGGCCGCAGCGGTGCTCGTGGCACTGACGGCGGTGATCTTCGGCTTCGTGGATCCGCAGTACGGGTTCGACCCTGTCTCGCTGCGCATGACCGTCTCGCTCGCGATCGGCCTGTTCCTCATCACCTACGTGTCGGCGTGGATCAGCGGATCGATCGCTCGCCGAGCCTGGGGTGTCACCACGCAGATCTCGCTGCAGCCGGTCGCGCTGCTGTTCGCCGTCGTCGGTGTCGTCGTCGCGCGTCTGCTTGAGTTCTCGCCGGGCTTCCTGATCGGTCTGGTGATCGGGCTCGACCTGCTGAGCCGGGTCGATGCCGCCGTGCGGGCGCGCGTCGTCGTGCTGAGCACCGCGGTCGTCGCGAGCATCGCGGTCGTCGCCTGGTTCGCCTTCTCGGCGCTGGTCGCCGCCTCGAGCGGAACGCCCGGCTGGGCCGAGCTGCTCATCAGCGACGCCCTCGTCGCGACCACCGCGGAAGGCCTCACGGCCGCGCTCGCTTCGCTGCTGCCGCTCGGCTTCCTCGCGGGGCACGAGGTCTTCCGGCACTCGAAGCCCTTGTGGGCGGGCACCTTCATCGCTGTCGGGGCGCTCTTCGCGCTCATCGTGCTGCCGACCGCGGCGGGCGAGACCACCGATGTGGCCGATGTCGGGTTCTGGATGCTCGTCATGGTGATCTTCGCCGTCGTCACCCTGTCGCTCTGGGCGGTGCTGCAGTTCACCGGCCGGCGGGGCGGAGATGACGAGGGCTCCGGCTCGACGGTCGAGCAGCCCGTGGCCGGCACCGCACGGTAGGCACCTCCTCCCCAACGCCCCGCTCGCGCGCGCTCCGCCCCGATCGCGGAGCGCGCGCGCCGCCGGGCGCACGCTCGCGCCATGCTCTGCGCCGGGAGAACCGCTCCCGCGGGAGGCGACATGGCACGCAAAGACGACCTGGGGCGCGCGGGCGAGCAGCTCGCCGTCGATCACGTCACGGCACTCGGGTGGCGCATCATCGAGCGCAACTGGCGCTGCGCGCACGGAGAGCTCGACATCGTCGCCGACGATGGCGAGGCGACCGTGGTGATCGAGGTCAAGACGCGCTCGAGCGTCGACTACGGTCACCCCTTCGACGCCATCACGCCACGCAAGCTCGCGCGGCTCCGGCGGCTCGCCGGAGAGTGGAGAGCGGCCCACGACGGAGCGCCCGCACGCCTGCGCATCGACATCATCGGCGTCGTCGCGCGTCGCGACGGCATCAGCCTCGATCACCTGCGGGCGGTCGGCTGATGGCGGTGGCCCGAACGCTCGCTGTGGCGCTGCACGGCATCGACGGTGCTGTCGTCGAGATCGAGGCCTACCTGGCCAACGGCCTGCCCGCCTTCACCATCATCGGCCTGCCCGATGCCGCGCTCGGCGAGGCGAAAGACCGGGTGCGTGCTGCGGCCGCCAACTCCGGCTGCGATCTGCCCACCCGCAAGGTCACCGTCAACCTGTCGCCGGCCTCCATGCCGAAGCACGGGTCGGGTTTCGACCTCGGCATCGCTGTCGCCGCCCTCGCCACGACAGGGGCCATCGACGCCGCGGCTATCGCGCGCGTGGTGCACGTCGGCGAGCTATCGCTCGACGGTCGGCTGCGTCCCGTCGCGGGCGTGCTGCCCGCGGTGCTCGCTGCTCGCCGTGCGGGGGCGGCGGCCGTCGTGGTGCCGAGCGGCAACGTCGACGAGGCGCGGCTCGTGGGGGGCATCCGCGTGATCGGCGGCGCCTCGTTGCGCGAGGTGCTGATCGCCCACGGCGCGGCGCTCGACCCGGTGCCCGTCGAGGCGCTGACCCCGGCGGGCATCACCGCCGACGCCGAGGCGCACGGCGACCTCTCCGACGTGATCGGCCACCCCGAGGCGGTCGAGGCTCTGCAGGTCGCGGCCGTGGGCGGTCATCACCTCCTGATGCTCGGTCCGCCCGGTGCGGGCAAGACCCTGCTCGCCACGCGCCTGCCGGGGCTGCTGCCCGACCTCGACGCGGAGGCCGCCGTCGAGGTCAGCTCGGTGCGGTCGCTCGCCGGCCTGCCCGTCGGCGGGTCGCTCGTCACGCGGCCGCCGCTCGAGGCGCCCCATCACAGCGCGACCATGGCCGCCCTCGTGGGCGGCGGAAGCGGGCTCGTGCGTCCGGGGGCGATCTCCCGCGCGAGCCACGGCGTGCTCTTCCTCGACGAGGCGCCCGAGTTCTCCGCCGTCGCGCTCGATGCGCTGCGGCAGCCCCTCGAGACGGGGCAGATCACGATCCACCGGGCGCGGTCGGTCGCGCGCTTCCCCGCGCGCTTCCAGCTCGTGCTCGCCGCGAACCCCTGTCCCTGTGGCCTGGGCGGCAGCGACGACTGCACCTGCACGTCGCTGATGCGACGCCGCTATCTCGGGCGGCTCTCCGGCCCCTTGCTCGACCGCATCGATCTGCACCTCACCGTTCGTCGGGTCGGGGCGGTGCAGCTCACCGAGGGCTCGGGTTCGGGGGTCACCACGGCGCTCGCCCGCGCTCGCGTCGAGGCCGCGCGGGAGGCCGCCGCGCAGCGATGGTGCGCCGAGGGGTACGCCCTGACCGCGCAGCTGCCCGGCGCCGTGCTCCGCTCGGCGCGCTGGCGGCTGCCCGCCGCCGACCGCTCCGCGCTCGACCGTGCACTCGAGCGCGGCGCCCTCACGATGCGGGGGTATGACCGCGTGATGCGGGTGGCGTGGACCATCGCCGACCTCGAGGGCGCTGATCGCCCCACCGCCGACCACCTCGGTCGAGCGCTCTACCTGCGAAAGGGAATCTGACATGTCCTACTGGGAGATCGGCGATGATCGTCTCCGCGCGCTCCTCGTCCCGGTCCGTCCGGAGGCGGATGAGCTCGACGGAGAGGAGGGGACTCCCGGCGGCGAGCGACCTCTCGATGATCTGATCGCCCGCGTCGTGTGGAGCGTGCTCATCGAGCCCGGTGACAAAGGGGCCGGGCGGCTCATCGCCGCCATCGGCTCGGTTGCCGCGGCCCGGCTCGTGCTCGACGGAGCACCCGCGTCGGCGCTCGTCGACGCCACGGCAGGAGGCTTCGACGAGGAGTCCGCGACGGAGGCCCTGGCCCGCTGGCGTCCCCGACGGCGGTGGGAGGACATCCTGCGCTGCCTCGAGGGGGCCATCCGGTGCGGCGCGTCGCTCGTGGTTCCGACCGACGCCGACTGGCCGCCCTCCCTCGCTCTGCTCGACGAGAGCGTGCCCGTGCTGCTCTGGGCCAGCGGTGATCGCTCGCTGCTCCGCCGCCCGGGCATCGCGATCGTCGGGGCGCGGGCGGCGACGGGCTACGGCGAGCACGTCGCGATGGAGCTCTCCGCGGCTCTCAGCGCTCGCGATGCCGTCATCGTCTCGGGCGGCGCGTACGGCATCGACGGCATGGCGCACCGCGCCGCCCTGGCCAGCGGGGGCGCCACCGTCGCCGTGCTCGCGGGCGGCATCGACCGCCTCTACCCGAGCGGGCACGAGGCCCTGCTGACCCGGATCGCGGAGCAGGGGCTGCTGGTCTCCGAGGCGCCATGCGGTTCTGCCCCCACCAAGTGGCGATTCCTCCAGCGCAATCGACTGATCGCCGCGCTCTCGGCGGCGACCATCGTCGTGGAGGCCGGGCGTCGATCGGGGGCCCTCAGCACCGCGCACCATGCGTTGCAGATGAGCGTGCCCGTCGGGCTTGTTCCCGGGCCCATCACGAGCGCCGCGAGCGCGGGCTGCCACGCCTTCCTGCGCGACTGGGAAGCGACCCTCATCACCGGAGCGGCTGATGCGATGCGCCTGGCGTTCGGCGACGACGGCGTGCTCCCGCTTCCCTCCGGCGGCGATGCGCTCGATGACGGGCCGGTGGGTCGCGTCGAGCAGCGGCGAGATCCGATGCACACCCGGGTGCTCGACGCTCTCCGTCCGCGACGGGGGATGACCGTCGATGAGACAGCGCGATCGTCGGGCGCGAGCGTCGCGGCGGTGCAGTCGGCGCTCGGCGCGCTCGAGCTGGAGGGCGAGGTGCAGCTCGGCGACGATGGGCTGTGGCGACGAGCGTCATCCGCGCGGACGAGCGCCGCCGCATCCTGACCGGGGTTCACTCCCGCCGGGTACCCTGTCGGCATGGTTCAGATGGGGCAGTATCCGCCGGCCGGGCACGTGCTCGTGCACATCTCCGACACCCACCTGCTGGGCGGGGGTCGCGCCCTGTACGGCAAGGTGCCCGTCGAGCAGCGGCTGGTCGAGGCGCTGCGGCGCATCGAGGCCGGTCCGGTGAAGCCCGACGCCCTCGTCTTCACCGGAGACCTCACCGACCTCGGCGAGCCGGACGCCTACCGTCGCCTGCGCGCCGCCGTCGAGCCGGTCGCGCAGCGCATGGGTGCCGAGCTCATCTGGGTGATGGGCAACCACGACGAGCGTGCCCCCTACGCCAGCCTCCTCTTCGACGAGCCCGAGACCGAAGCGCCGCAAGACCGCGTGCACGACATCGGTGGGCTGCGGGTCATCTCGCTCGACACGACGGTTCCCGGATACCACCACGGCGAGCTCACGCGGGCTCAGCTCGACTGGCTCGCCGGCGTGCTCGCCACCCCGGCCCCGCACGGCACCATCGTCGCGGTGCACCACCCGCCCGTGCCGACCCCACTGGAGGTCATGGCCGTGCTCGAGCTGCACGACCAGCCGGCGCTCGCCGAGGTGCTGCGCGGCACCGACGTGCGCCTCATCCTCGGCGGCCACCTGCACTACTCCACGCACAGCACCTTCGCGGGCATCCCTGTCTCGGTCGCGGCCGCCACCTGCTACACGCTCGATCTCGGCGCCGACGCGGCCCGACTGCTCAGCGGCGTCGACGGCGGCCAGTCGTTCGACTACGTGCACGTCTACGCCGACCAGATCGTCACCTCGACCATCCCGGCCACCGACTTCCCCGAGGTCACGGGCTTCTCGGTCGACTACCGCCCCATGATCGAGAGCATGCCGCCGGATGTCCGCCACGAGCAGCTCTCGAGCAAGACCTCGCCGCTCAACCTCAACGAGGCCGCGGCCAGCGACGTCTAGGGTCGCTCCCGCGACGTCCCGCCGGGGGCCTTCCACGCCCGCGCGCGCGGGGGAGCATCCGCGTG
>JAIXXG010000133.1 GCA_027490915.1 Microbacteriaceae bacterium | reverse complement strand
TCGGCATCCGGCGCCTGCTCGGCCTCCGGCGCCGGCTCGGCCTCCGGCTCCGGCTCCGGCTCGGTCCGTGACACCTCCGCCGGCTCCGTCGGGACGAGCGGAACGGTGGGCGGCTGCATCGGGGCGACGACCGGTGCGACGAGGGGCGAGGCCGCGACCGATCGCCCGCACTCCCCGCAGAACAGCGCGAAGGCGGGCAGCGCAGCCCCGCAGTGCTCGCACGTCACGCTCGTCGACCCCCTCGTACCCGCCCCGGGCCAGGATACCGACGCAGCGACCGGGGCGAGATCGCGGCCCGCCAGCGTTCCCGCCGCGTCAGCCCCTCGGCGAGGGATGCCCGCAACGCGTCCGCCGCCTCCCACACCCGATCGGCCTCGGCGCTCGTCGGCTGCTCGGGAGCATAGACGGCGCGATCGACGACCCGCGCGAGCACGAGCGCGGTCGGCCGACCGAGCACTGCCGCGGCCTCGCTGCGCGTAGCCCCCGCCGGGAGCGCGATGCGGAGGTCGTCCGCGGCGTCCGTCACGTCGTGCCATCCGCCGAGGATGCGCAGCGCGGGGTCGGGGGCCGTGCGCCGACGGCGTCGCCGGCGCAGCTTCGCCGCGACCACGCCGAGGAACGGGGCCGCGAGAAGACCGGCGACGAGCAGGATCCAGCCGACGACCCGCACGACGGCCAGCACCGCCTCCCAGAACGGATCGAGACCGTTCTGGTCGCGCTGCTCGACCTCGGGCGGAGCGAGCTCCTCGAGCGGCGGCGGGTCGTCGACGGGGGGCTGCACCGCGTTCTGGGGGCGCGAGACCGGAATCGGCTCATCCGGCTCGGTCGGCGGAAGCTCGCGCCGCTGCGGAACGACATCGACCGCCACCCAGCCCTCGGCGGTCGCGACCTCGACCCAGGCCGTGCGCTCGTCCTCGCGCAGCTCGACCCGTTCGGGCCCGTCGAGCGGACCGTAGCCGAGCACGACGCGGGACGGGAACCCGAGCTCGCGGGCGAGCAGCGCCGCGGCGACAGCGAACTGCTCGGCATCGCCGACCATCGGGCGAGCGGTGAACAGCTCATCGAGGCGGTCGAGGGAGTGGCCCGAGCGGCTCGGCGCCTCGTCCTCGGCGACGCCGTGGCTCAGGTAGCCCTGATCGCGCAGCGTCGTCAGAGCGCGCTCCAGCCGAGCGCCCTCCCCCTCGATGCCGGCGACGACGCCGTCGAGCCACGTGCGCAGGGCATCCGGCACTGCGGTGATCGCGGGCACCGCGGCCGAACCCGGAACGGCGCCATCGAGCGACGCCGTCGTGGCCGGGGGAACGACGACCTCGAGCGTGTACGCGAGCCCCGCGTCGGTGCCCCCGACGAACGCCGCCGTTCCCGTGGTGCTGTTGAGCACGAAGCGGTCGCGCAGATCGGCGGCGTCATCACCACGGAACGCGATGGCGCCGAGCTCGCCGACGGTCGGCAGCCAGACCCCGGTCGTGCGGCGCAGCTCGACCTCGACGCGGGCGGCCTCCCCGTCGAGCGCCGAGAGATCGCGCGCGGTCGGGATGCGCACGAACCGGCCCGACGCGCTGTCGACGCGGTCGCTGCCGACCGCGAACACCGAGCCGTCGTAGCTGTCGAGCACGGCGAGGCGCACGCGGGAGCCCTCCGGCGCACCCGACACGACGAGGGCCGTGAGCGGCGCGACCTCGGGGGCGAAGGCGGCACGGTAGGCGGCGAGCGGGCTCGGCTCGTCGAGCGGGTCGAACGGCCGCTCGACGAGCGTGCGCAGCACCGTGCGATCGGAGGCCGGCGGCGCAGCCGCCACGGCCGCGGCTCCGACCGCTCCCGCGACGAGCAGCAGCACGACCGAGGCGGCGAGCGCCCGCACCGAGGTGCGGCCGGCATCGGCCCGGCCCGCCTCGCCCACCGCGGCCGCACGCCGATGGCGGCGCCAGACGGCCTGCCAGAGCAGCAGCACCACGGCGAGCAGGATCGCGGTCGTGGTGGGCAGCAGCGGCTGCTCCGGCCCGATCGCGACGGCGATCAGGAATCCGACGAGCGGCACGAGCGCGGCGAGCTCGCCGCGACGCGCCCGGAGGGCGATCGCGAGCGTCAGCAGCGGCCCGAGCAGCAGCAGCACGAGGGCGGGGACGAGCAGCGCCTGGTACGTGCCGACCGGCAGGTCGATGGTCAGCAGCTGCCGCCAGCCGAGGGCGACACCGGAGACGAGCTCGAGCAGGCCCCCCGGCTCGGGGAGCACGCCGTAGACCGTGCGCCCGGGCACGGCCAGCGGCACGCCGACGACGAGGAAGGCGGCGACACCGGCGAGGAGCATCCCGCCGATCGGCCACCGCAGAACGATGCCCGCGATCGCGAGCGCGGTCGCGAGCGCGATGGCCACGACGGCCAGCACGATGAAGGCCGGGTCGCGGTAGACCGGCCAGAGCACCAGCGCCACGACCGCCCACGCCGCGACGCTGAAGACGCTCGCCGAGACGATGACCGCGCGGGGCGGAACCGGCGGCGGGGTGCGTCGCAGCGGCTGCCGTCGCGGCGCCGGGCGGAATCGTACGGATGCTCTCACCACGTCTGCTCCCCGCGCATGGCCCGGCGCAGGTCGCCGAGCGAGCCGATCGTGATGACGGTGAACGCCCCGAGCCGCTGCCGCCCGGGCACGCGGTCGGGGTCGCACAGCAGCGCGACGACCTCCACCGACGGGGGGAATGCCGAGGCGGCGGTGCGCAGCCGGGCGGGGGTGACCGTCGACCCGACGACGAGGAAGGCGACCGAGACCCCGCGGGCGTCGTCGCCCGCGAGCCGGGCGACGTCGAGGATGCCGAGGGCCGCGGGGCTGTGCTCGACGAGGGCGAGGTCGTCGAGCAGCCGCGACGGCGTGAGCGTCGCGAGCGGGCGCAGGGCGACGACGGCGCGCTTGGCGAACTCGGGGGTGACGGCGCTGACGACCACGGAGACGTCGCGTCCGTCGCGCACCGCGCGCGTGCCGAGGCTTCCCGTGACGCTCACCGCGAGCTCGAACTCGGCGTCGGAGCCGAAGTCGATGCTCGCCACGCTGAGCGCGACGACGAGGTGGCTGCGACGCGTCTCCTCGAACTGGCGCACCATGAACGTGCCGGTCTTCGCGGTCGACTTCCAGTGGATGTGCCGACGGTCGTCGCCGGGCACGTACTCGCGCAGAGCGTGGAAGGCGATGTCGGCGGGCGTCAGGTCGCGGGTCGGTTGCCCCTCGAGGTCGCGCACGAGACCGCTCGACGTCGAGGGGATGTCGATCGTGCGCGGGTGCACGATGAGCTCGAGGGCATCGGTCCACACCAGCTCGCGACGCACCAGACCGATCGGATCGGCCCGCACCGTGCGCACCGGCCCGAGCGCGAGCCGCCCCCGTCGCGCCGTCGGCACGGCGAGCTCGCGCTCGGTCTCGGCACCGGCCGGCAGGCCCGGGATGCTCACCGGAACGATCTCTGCCCCCACCGGCACATCGGCGACGAGGCTGAACGCCCGCCGTCGGCTCGGGTTGCCCACCCGCACCCGGGCGGTGGCCGGGTCGCCCACGGCGACCCGGCTGGGCGGAGGGACGAGGTCGACGGCGAGGGTGGCCCCGAGCGCGCCGAGCACGACCAGCTCGACCCAGCCCCAGGCGTACCCGGCCAGCAGGGAGAGCGGCACGAGCGCCACGACGGTCCAGCCGAGCGGGGTGACGACGGCGGAGACGGCCCGCAGCACGCGGCCGCCCACGGCGCGCACGGCGCGGCCGCCGCGCACGAGGGCGACGATCGCGTCGGCGAGCCACCCGGTGCGCTCGCCGACGATGCGCGTGCGCGCGGTCGTGACGGTCGAGCCGAGCGTGGTCTCGTCGGCGGCGCGGCGCGAGCGCGGCTCGGTCTCGGTGCGCGGCGCGCGATCGACAGCGGGGTCGGTCACACGGCGACCCGATCGCTCGGCGGCGGGGTCTCGATCAGCAGCTGCGCGATGACGGCGGTCGGCGTGACGCCGTCGAACTCCGACTCGGGGTCGAGCACCATGCGGTGGGCGAGCACCGGCTCCGCGAGGGCCTTGACGTCGTCGGGCACGACGTAGTGGCGCCCCTGCAGCGCGGCGAAGGTCTTGGCGCAGCGCACGAGGGCGAGAGCACCGCGCACACTGGCGCCGAGGCGCACGTCGGGGTGCGCACGGGTCGCGTCGACGAGCCGAGCGACATAGTCGGTGATGACCGGGTCGACGTGCGCCGTGCGAGCGACGGCGATCATGTCGCGCACGGTGTCGAGCTCGACGACGGGCTCGAGCACGGTGGCCCGGGGTCCGCCCGCTCCGTCGAGGATGCGCACGGTCGCGGCGTGGTCGGGGTAGCCGATGGCGGTCTTCATGAGGAAGCGGTCGAGCTGCGCCTCCGGCAGCCGGTAGGTGCCCGCCTGCTCGATGGGGTTCTGCGTGGCGATCACGAGGAAGGGGGCAGTGACCGGGTGGGTCACGCCGTCGATCGTCACGTGCCCCTCCTCCATCACCTCGAGCAGCGCCGACTGCGTCTTCGGGCTCGCGCGGTTGATCTCGTCGGCGAGCACCACGGTGGCGAAGACCGGGCCGCGGTGGAACTCGAACTCCCCCGACCGCTGGTCGTAGACGGTCATGCCCGTGATGTCGCCGGGCAGCAGATCCGGCGTGAACTGCACCCGGGTGGTGGTGCCCCGGATGCTCTGCGCGAGCGCCCGTGCCAACGAGGTCTTGCCGGTGCCGGGCACGTCCTCGAGCAGCAGATGGCCCTCGCTGAGCATCGCCGTGAGGCCGAGCCGGATCACGTACGACTTGCCCAGCAGCACGTGCTCGACGTTGTCGACGATGCGGTCGGCGATGCCGGAGAACCAGGCGGCCTGCTCGGGGGTCATGGTCATGGTCGGTACTCCCGGGTGTAGGTGAGGGCGTTGGCGGTCACGGTGATGACGAGCCGCGGATCGTTGGAGGGGGCGGCGGTGATGGTGCACGACGCGGCGGTCGGATAGGTGATCGGGTCGCCGCCCGCGCACACCTGGTCGACCGCGGTGTACTCGTCGAGCTCCACCGGCGTCCAGCTGATGTCGACGCTGCGGTCGTTGGGCACCTCGCCAGTGGCGGTGATGGTGGGCTGCACGTCGATGCGCACGGCCACGCCCAGCGCGAAGGGCGCCGACCACGGCCCGCAGAGCAGCTGCTCGTACTGCCGGCACGCGCGCACCTCGACCTGCAGCGCGCGGCCGTAGTGGCTCGTGCCCGCCGTCAGCAGCACCGGCAGCGCCGACGCAGCGGACTCGGCGGGGTCGACGCCGGTGCCCAGCAGGCGGTACTGCACCGAGTCGGCGCCCCCGGCGACGGTGACCCCGTCGAGACGGAAATCCCACCGGCCCTCGCCGTTGGCCACGGGGCCGACGGCATCGATGGCGGTGATGGCGGGCGGGCGCTCGCGCGGGGTGGCGGTGACGAGGGCGCTGGCGGTGCATCCCTGACCGTTGTAGGCGTAGACGACGACCTGGTAGGCGGTGTTGACGGCGAGGGCGTCGACGACGGTCGCGGTGGTCGATCCGCTGAGCTCGATCACGCCGGCGGGCGGGCTGTGCACGGGGGCGCCGTCGTCGACGCCGGTGACTGTGCAGCTCGGGGGGCTGCCCGTGTCGCTGATCCAGAGGTAGTGGGCCTGGATCGCGCGACCGTTCGATCCGAAGGCTCCAGCCCAGTCGACGCTGACGGCGCCGCCGCCGCCCGCGTCGGCGGTCGAGCCCAGCGCAGTCGGGGCGGCCAGCACGGTCGGGGCCCCCGCGGGAACGCCCGTCGTCGTTGCGGTGTTCCAGGCGGTGAGGGGGTCGAACGAGTCGTTGCGCGCGCTGACCCCCACCGCGTAGGCGGTGCCGTTGACGAGCGCGCCCGTGTCGACGACCGACAACCAGTACGTGGTGCCGACGGGATCATCGGCCGGAACCGTGAGGGTGCGCACGACCGGTCCGACGGTCACCCGGTAGCTGCGGATCGGCGATGCCGCTGCGTCTTGCGCGGGCTTGGTCCAGCCGATGCGGAGCCCGCGGTCGAGCGGCGTGACGCCGAGCAGGGCGGGCGCCGGGGGTACGAGATCGCTCCATGCCGCATCCCCCAGCACGGTCGGGGCGGAGGGGCCCTGCGCGTTGATGGCGATGACGCTGATGCGCACGCGGTTGTCGGGCCCGTTGCCCGCGGTGGAAACGGTGCACGGCGACCCCGTGCAGCTGGTCGTGCTCGTGCCGCCGTCGGCGACGCGGGTGGTGGTGACCTCGAAGCGCTCGATCGGGGCATTGTTGGCAGGGCCCGGCGACCACGCCACGGTCAGGCTGCGGTTGCCGAACGACTGCACGCGCAGATTCGTCACCGGGTCGGGCACGTCCTGCACCGAGATGCGCACGGCGCCCCATACGAAGCGCTCGGGGTCGTTGGTGGCGTCGGCCACCTGGTACTCGAGGTTCGTGTCGATCGGCTCGGCGCTGGCCGCGACGGTCACGAGCAGGGTCTGCCCGTCAGCGCTGGGCACGATCGAGACGCCGGGCGGCAGCGACGCCGCGTCGAGGCCGCGCACCGCGACGACCCGCAGCGGCTGCCCCGGGAAGGGGTTGGTCGCCTGGTCGTTGTCGAGCACCCGCACCGTCGTCGTCTCGGTGCGCGGGGCGATCACGGCGTCGGGTGCCGGGCGGGCGAGGGGGCGCGTCGACGGCACCACCGTCACCTGGATGCGCCCCGGGGTTCCGGCTGCGGCGTCGTCCCGCACGCCGAGAGTGACACCCGTCGTCGTGCCGCGCGGCGTGCTCTCGAGCACCCGTACCCGCAGCGACTGGCCGGTGAGCTGCACGTCGAGGCCCGTCGGCACGGCCTCCAGCAGCTCGAACGCGAGCTCGTCGACGTCGTCGGGGTAGGGGTACGACGTGATGCGCACGAGGTCGAGCACGCGCTCCTGGCCCGGCTCGAGCTCGAGGGCCGCCCCGACGAGCACGGGCGGCTGGTTCTCGCGCGGGGTCACCTCGATCGGCAGCACGATCGTCGCGACCCGCCCGTCGGGGTCGTCGGCGGAGTCGCCGTCGGTCACCTCGAAGGTGAGGGATGCGGGGCCGAAGTACAGGTCGGCCGAGGTGAAGCGCAGCGTGTCGTCGTCGACGACGAGAGCATCGCCGTTCGCCTGCGTCGCGCTCACCCGGGCCGAGTCGGTGAGCCGCACGGGCGCGCCGCCGACGGCGAGCACGTAGTCGTTGATGTTGATCGTGACGGTCTCCTCGCTCACGACCTCGATGCGCGGAGCCCGACGATCGAGCTGGGGCAGCGCGTCGTCGGTGCCCGGCACCCAGATGAACGCGGTCGACCGCACGCTCGCGTCCGCCGGGTGCACGACCTGGAACGGGATGATCTGTCGGCGCTCACCGACCTGCACGCGCACACGGCCGTCGGGCTGGATGCGGGCGCCCGACTCGTAGCCCGGCACGAGCTCGAGCCCGAGGTCGGAGACCTCCCCCTCCGAGAAGAACACCCGGGCGAGCACGTCGACGTCGAGCTCGTCGCGATCGAGGATGTCGGTGAGCGAGAGAACGGTGTCGCGCGCGACGGGCGGCGCCAGCGGGGCGCCGGGGCTGACGGTGATGGTGATGAAGGCCTGCGACGATCCGGCGAGCTCGTTCTCGACCGTGTACACGAGCCCGTACTGGCCCGGAGCAGTGGGCGGCACGACCCGCACGTACTGCCCGTCGACGACCTCGGCCGTCACGTCGGGGCTGTTGGGCTCGACGGCGGTGACCGTGAGGGCCGAGCCGTCGGGGTCGGTGTCGTTGTCGAGCACGGGCACGAGCACGGTGAACCCCGGACGGATGAGCACCTGATCGTCGTTCGCGACGGGGTTGCGGGCGCCCTCGAGTCGGGGGCTGATGCCGATGCGCACGGTGCCCGACGACCGCGCGCCGAGGGCGTCGACGACGGTGTACCGGAACGTGTCGGTGCCGGCGGCGTAGCTGCCGGCCTGGTAGTCGAGGTAGTCGAGGCCCGACTCGATGACGGCGCCCTTCTGGGGGCCGGTCTCCTGGCCGATGACCTGCACCGAGTCGCCGTCCGGGTCCATCCCCTCGACCGGGATGCGCACCCGCACCGTGTCGCCGGCGATCACCCGCGCGGTCACCGTGCGCGTGACGGGCGCCTGATTGGTGGCCTCGTCGACCTCGCGCACGCTGATGCGCACGCTCGCCTGCGCGCGCTGCTCGCCGAGCGGGCCGAGCACCTCGTAGACGGCCGTGAAGTCGCCCGGCTGGTCGGGGGCGAGGTAGCGCAGGCGATCGCCGGCCACGAACAGGAGTCCCGACTCCCCCGTCAGCCCTTGGACGAGGGTCGGGGAGAGCGTGATCGGCTCATCGTCCGGGTGCTCGTCGTTGGCGAGAACGGGAATGCTCACCGCATCGCCCACCCGCACCGTGATGGCGTCGTCGACGGCGACCGGCGGCTGCAGGCGCTGGGGGCGCGGGATCTCGATGACCGTGATCTGACCGCTCGACTCGGAGAGCCCGTTGCTGATGCGGTAGGTGACCGTCTGCGGGCCGTCGAGCGGTCGGGTGAGGGTGATGCGGATGTCCCGCTGGTCGAGCACCTCGGCCCGGATGCCGCTGCCGGGACTCACGCCGGTGACGCCCGTGACGACGAGGACTCCCCCGCCGGGATCGATGTCGGCGGTGGCGACCGCGACGGTCGCGTTGCTGAGCGTGCGCACGAAGGCCGTCTTCGGCACGGTGATCGGAGCGGCGCCGGCGGCGGGCGGCGCCGCGACATCCACCCGGATGATGCCGGTGGCCGTCGTTGCCCCGTCGGTGACGACGTACTCGAGATAGTGGGTGCGCACGTCGTCGCTCGCGAAGCGGAACGCCCCGCGCTCGAAGATCGGCGTGATCGTCACCCCCGGCTTCTCGGGAACCGCGCTCAGCCGGATGGTGCCCGTGCCGCCGCGCACGTGCACCAGGGGCTCGATGCGCACCTCCTGCCCGGCGTAGGCAAGCACGACGAACGGCTCGGCGATGATCGGTGCCTGCCCGGCCAGGCGCACGGTCACCGCGAGCTCGCCCGTGCCGCTCGCGCGCCCGTCGGTCACCGTCAGGGCCACGATGCGCACCTCGCCGATGCCGCCCGCCTCGGCCACCGTGACGCGGCCGTCGGGGCGGAAGGTGACGACGTCGGGCGGCGGCATCGTCGCCGCCTGCACGTAGATCGGATCACCGTCGGGGTCGACCCACTCGCCCAGCACCGACGCCGTCGCGGTGCCACCCACGGCGACGGTCGTGCGGCTCGGGCGCACCTGCACAGGGGGCGCGTTCTCGCCGGGGGCGCGCACGGTCACGCGCACCACTGCGGTGTCGGAGCCGCCCCGGCCATCGGTGATCGTGTACTCGAAGGCCACCTCCCCGCGCGCGGCGCTCGTGAGCGTCAGCTGCAGCTGCTGGGCTTGACCGATGAGATCGAGCCGGCCGACCTCCGGGTCAAGCGGCGTGAATTCCGAGATCACGAGCACGTCGCCGTTCGGGTCGGTGTCGTTGAGCAGCACGGGCAGCACGCTCGCCCGGCCGGGGCGCGCGCCGAAGGCATCGTCGACCGCGTCGGGCGGACGCTGCTGGCGCTCGACCTCCGGCGGGGTGTCGAGCTGGTCGAGCTGCTCCTCGCGGTCGTCCTCCTCCTCGCGGATGAGGTCGTCCCAGTTGTCGATCAGGCGGCCGTCGCTCTGCACGGCCCACGCGGAGCCCTCGCGACGGTCGTTGAGCACCACGCGGTCATCGCGCACGGTGAGCGCCAGCTCGGCGAGCGCCGGCACGGCGTCGAGCGGCAGCTGCTGCACCGCGCTGCCGCAGCGCCGCCAGGCGATGCCGTCGCTCCAGGCCGCGTACGCGCAGCCGTCGACGACGACGGGCGCCGCGGGGGCTCCCTGCCGGTCGGCCACGAGCTCGGTGATCGCACCGCCGTCGAGGGCGACCGCGACGAGCCCCCCGCGATGCGCGATGAGCACCTCGGCACCCGACCCGGTCGGCTCGGCCAGCACGGCGTCGCCGGTGGGCCCGATCACGGCGGAGAGGTCGACCGCGCCCGACTCGGTGTGCAGCACGCGGGCGCCGGCATCCAGCACCGCCCAGCGGTCGCCGACGATCGTGGCCTGCACGGTCGCGTCCGGCTCGATCGGGATGCTCCACGTGCGCTCGATGCCCGACGAGCGGTCCGGCTGCAGGCGGTAGACCTCCCCGAGCCCGGGCGACACGGCGACCACGCCGAAGGCGTCCGTCGCGGCGACCGCGCTGTCGGGGCCGAACTGGAACGCGGGCACGACCGCGGGGTCGAAGTCGGCGAGCAGCGATCGCGGCGTGACCCAGGTCTCGCCCGTTCCACCGCTGTGCACGACGGCGCTCGCACCGGCGAGCAGCAGGGTGGGGGCATCCGGCGGCAGCGGAACCGACTCGACCACCTCGGAGCGCGCGGTGTCGACGATCTCGGCGGTCGCGTTCGCGGTGTCGACGACGACGACCTCAGTGCCCTGCTGCACGACCTGCAGCTGCGCGCCCTCGCCGGGGATGACCGCGTCGAGCTCGCCGACCTGCAGGTTGGCCCGGCCGACCGCCTGGCGCTCGCCGTTGACGATCCAGACCGCACCGTCGTTGAGGTCGAGGCGCTGCGACTCGAAGCCGGGATACACCACGGCGACCGCGACGACCGTCGCGACGACGAGACCCGAGCCGACGGCGGTCGTCAGAGCCGGGCGGTGCTGCGCGAGCCAGCGGCGGATCATCCCGTCACCCCCCGGCGACCTCGGCGCACTTCTCGTCGCTCGCCGGGCCCAGTCGCCCCTCGCGCGCGACCCGCACCGTCACGCACACACGGTCGCCCGCCGATGCGGCGACGGCGAACTCGCTCGTGCGCTGGAAGGTCTCGGTGCCGTCGCCGAGCGTGACCTGGTACGAGTCGTCGGCGGCGATGCCCGGGTCCTCCCACGAGAACACGACCGTCGAGCCGTCGAGCACCGCCTCGACGTTGCTGACCCGCGGCAGGTCGCGATCGCCGCCCTGGATCGCGATGACCGTGGCCGTGGCGCCGAGCCCGATCACGGCGAGCGCCGTCACGACGAGCGCCGCCGCGAGCACGCGCGTGCGCCGCGCGGCGATGCGGCCGGCCGTCGGCACCGGCTCTGCCGACGTGTCGAGGGGCGGTGCGGTCGCCTCCGCCGCGCGACGGCGGCGTCGGCGGCCGGCCGCGCCCGGCGCCCGCGGCGCGACGGCCCGCACGATCGTGCGATCGCCCGGGTCGCCGATGCTCGCGAGCGCCCAGTCGTCCATCGCCACGTCGGCCTGCGTCGCGACGAGCCCCAACTCGGCCTCGATGCGCTGCAGGTCGCGCACGAGCTCGAGCGCCGACTGCTGCCGCTTGCCCGGCTCGCGGCTCATCGCCCGGCGCAGCACGGCCTGCAGCGATGCGGGCACATCGTCGCGATCGATCGGCGGAACCTTGGCGCGGGCGATGCGGCCGATGAGGTCGGCCGACGCGTTCGACCCGTCGAGCACCTCGAACGGCGATCGACCCGCGAGCAGCGTGTAGACGGTGGCGGCGAGCGACCACACCTCGCTGGCGACCGTTCCGGCCGTCTCGTCGAGCAGCACCTCGGGCGCCGACCACGGAATCGAGAGGCCGACCGACTCGGCGTTCTCGGCGGCGCTGAGCGTCGAGGCGATGCCGAAGTCGCTGAGCACCGGATGCCCGTACACCGTGGTCAGGATGTTCGACGGCTTGATGTCGCGGTGCAGCACAGCGCTGCGGTGCGCCGTCTCGACCGCGCTGCCGATCTGCACGCCGATGCGCAGCACCTCGGCCACCGGGATGCGCTCGGCCCGGTAGCGGGCCGCGAGCTGCGACGAGCACAGCTCCATGACCAGGTAGGGCCGGCCGTCAGCGGAGATGCTGGCCTGGTAGACGGTGAGGATGCCCGGGTGCGACGAGAGCTGCGCCATGAGGTTGGCCTCGACCTGGAACATCTGCCGCACGTGCTCGGTCACGACGTCGGCGAGCATGACCTTCACCGCCACCTGGCGGCGCGGCATGTTCTGCTCGTAGAGGAACACGTCGGCGAAGCCGCCGCTGCCGAGCAGCCGCACATGGCTGAACCCGGGCAGCACGGGAGGGTCGGACGGTCGCCGTCGCGCCATGATCCCCCCTCCCGAGCGATGTCACCCCAGTGTAGGGAGTCGGCCGGATCAGGGCTCGGGGGCGCGCACCACGTCGACGACGATCACGGTGATGTTGTCACGCCCGCCCTGCGCGAGCGCCGCATCCACGAGGGCGTTCGCCGTCTCGCGAGCGCTCAGCCGCGCCGCCAGGTGCAGGCGCAGGCGCTCGAGCGGCACCTCCTTCGTCAGCCCGTCGGAGCAGACGAGAAGCCGCATGCCCGGCTCGAGCGGCACCACCGTCAGGTCGACCTCGGGCTCGATCGAGAAGCCGACGGCCCGGGTGATGACGTTCGAGTCGGGATGGTTCTCGGCCTGCTCGGCGCTCAGCTGGCCGGCGTCGACCATCTCTTGCACGATCGAGTGATCGCGCGTGATCTGCTGCAGCTCGTTGCGCGCGAAGCGGTAGACCCGCGAGTCGCCGACGTTGAAGCAGGTCAGCTGGGGCCGTCCGTCGGCGAGGCTGAGCGCGACACCCGTCACGGTCGTGCCGATGCCGCGGTCGCCCTCGTCGAGCTGGTGGATGTCCCATGTCGCCAGGTTGAGCGCCTCGACGATCGCCTCCGGCTCGATGAAGTCGCCGTGCACCGCCGCCTGCAGCCGCCGCACGACCGCGTCGCTCGCCCGGTCGCCGTGCGAGTGCCCGCCCATGCCGTCGGCGACGGCGAACAGCGGAACGTCGGCCATGTAGCTGTCTTCGTTGGCCGAGCGGCGGTAGCCGGTGTGCGTCACCCCGTGCCACGACAGCTCGACGACCTCGCCGTGCTCGGGCAGCGCCACGACATGACGAACGCTGCTGCGGCCGAGGGCGGTCACGATGGCGGCTCCGAGGTGAGGGGATCAGTGCGGGAGTGGTCGGGGGCGAGCACGAACTCGATCACGACACCGTCGCCCAGCTCGACGAGGGCATCGGGGAGGACGGCGCACGACTCGCCCGGCCGCAGCCGGCGGGGCGCGCCTGACGACCAGTGTACGACGGTGCCGTTGGTCGACCCGAGGTCGGCGACGACGAGCGTCTCGCCGAGCTGCTCGAGGCGGGCGTGCCGGCCCGAGACATCGGCGCGGTCGGCCGGCAGCACCAGGCGACGCGGTTCGGGATGCTCGCCGACGCGCGCCGCCCCCGGGCGCCGCCCCACGATGACGGGCCGGTCGAGCGGCACGACGGCCGCGGTGCCGCGCACCCGCACGGCCCAGGCCGCCGGCGTCGCCGCGTCGCGCTCGGCGGCGACCTCGGCCGCGACCTCGGTCGCGACCTCGGCGGGCACCCCCGCAGCAGCCGCCGCCGAGCTCGGCGGCGCGAGCGTCGCCCTGACCGGGGCCGCGGGCTCGACGAGGCGGACGATCGTGTCCTCCGCATCCGCCTCGAGCGGCGGCGCGGGCACGCGCGGCGCGCGCGGTCGCACGACCGTCGCCTCGTCGTCCTGCTGCTCCGTCACGGTCCCCCTCCGCCGGTCGAGCCCTGCCTGCGCGCCTACTCCCCGATGTCACGACGGCCCTGGCGGGCCGCCGGCACAGGCAGCGCCATCTTGTCGTACATCGGCTAGCCGATATACGACATCACATGCTTGAGGCGCGTGTAGTCCTCGAAGCCGTAGTGCGAGAGGTCCTTCCCGTAGCCGGAGTGCTTGAAGCCGCCGTGCGGCATGTCCGACACGAACGGGATGTGCGTGTTGATCCAGACGCAGCCGAAGTCGAGGTCGCGCGAGAAGCGCATCGCCCGACCGTGGTCGCTCGTCCAGACCGACGAGGCGAGGGCGTACCGCACGCCGTTGGCGAGGGCCAGCGCCTCCTCCTCGGTGCGGAAGGTCTGCACGGTGAGCACCGGCCCGAAGATCTCCTCCTGCACCGCCTCGTCGTCCTGCCGCATGCCGGTGACGATGGTCGCCGGGAAGAAGTAGCCGCGGTCGCCCTGGCGGGCGCCGCCCGCGACGATCTCGGCGTGAGCCGGCAGCCGGTCGACGATGCCCGAGACGCGCTCGAGCTGCGCGGCATTGTTGAGCGGGCCGTAGAACACGCCCTCCTCGCGCGGGCCGCCGGTGACGGCGTGCGTCGCGGCGCGCGCGACGAGCGCGGCCACCACCTCGTCGTGCACCGACTCGTGCACGATCACGCGGGTCGCGGCCGTGCAGTCCTGCCCGGCGTTGAAGTAGGCGGCGAGCACGAGCCCCTCGGCGACCGCCTGCGGGTCGGCGTCGGGGAAGACGATCGCCGGGGCCTTGCCGCCGAGCTCGAGGTGCACGCGCTTGAGGTCGCTCGCGGCGGCCTTCGCGACCTCCATGCCGGCGCGCACCGATCCGGTGATCGCGACCATCTGGGGGGTGGGATGCTGCAGCAGGGCCGCACCCGTCGACCGGTCGCCCATCACGACGTTGAGCACGCCCGCGGGCAGGATCTCGGCAGCGAGCTCGGCGAGCCGCACGGTCGCGAGCGGAGTCGTGTCGGAGGGCTTCAGCACGACGGTGTTGCCCGCGGCGATGGCCGGGGCGATCTTCCACACGGCCATGTTGAGCGGGTAGTTCCAGGGCGTGACCTGCCCGATGACGCCGATCGGCTCGCGGCGCACGAAAGAGGTGTGGCCCGCGAGATACTCGCCCGCCGAGCGGCCGTCGAGGTCGCGCGCGGCGCCCGCGAAGAACCGCAGCTGGTCGACGGACTGTTCGATCTCGTCGGCGACGAGCGTGGCACGCGGCTTGCCCGTGTCCTGCGACTCGAGGTCGGCGAACTCGTCGGCCCGCTCAGCCATCGCGTCGGCAAGGCGGAACAGCGCGAGCTGACGCTCGGCGGGCGTGGTGCGCCCCCAGTGCCGGAACGCCGTCGACGCCGCGGCGTAGGCCGCGTCGATCTCCGCCGCGGTGCTCACCGGCGCCTGGCCGTAGACCTCCTCGGTCGCCGGGTCGATCAGGTCGAGGTACGTGTCGGTCGCGCTCTCGACGGACTCGCCGCCGATCACGTTGCGCAGGATGCGGTCGCTCATGGCGCCACTGTACCGCGGCTCACGGCGCGCATCCAGCCCGCTCGCGACGGATTCCGCGGCGAAGATGGCCGATTGCGTGCGGATTCACTTGTAATCCGCCGTTGAGACTGCCAGAATCGGGCCATGGCACCGCGGAGCAAGCCGATGCACCTCGATGAGGTGTCGAAGGCGATCGTCGAGCAGCTGCAGACCGACGGTCGACGCTCCTATGCCGAGATCGGCAAGGCGGTCGGCCTCAGCGAGGCCGCGGTGCGGCAGCGCGTGCAGAAGCTCACCGACGCGGGCGTCATGCAGGTCGTCGCCGTCACCGACCCGATGCAGCTCGGGTTCTTCCGGCAGGCGATGATCGGCGTTCGCGTGGCGGGCGACACCCGCCGCGTGGCCGACGAGCTGAGCCAGCTGCGCGCCGTCGACTACGTCGTGCTCACCGCCGGCAGCTTCGACATCCTGGCCGAGGTCGTCTGCGAGGACGACGACGACCTGATCGAGCTGCTCAACACCCGCATCCGCGCGATCGAGGGTGTGCAATCCACCGAGACCTTCGTCTACCTGAGACTCCACAAGCAGCACTACAACTGGGGAACCCGATGAGCATCTTCCGCAAGAAGTCCGCGACCACGCTGGCGACCGCCGAGCCCACGAAGCACCACGCGGCGCCGCACCACCATGAGAGAGAGCACACCATGACGATCGACGCCCCGATCGCGCCCGCGGGCGCGGCGCTCGATGCGGCCACCGAGGCCGACCTGCAGCAGAAGGCGAAAGACCACCTCTGGATGCACTTCGCCCGGCAGAGCGGCATGGAGGCCGGCAACGGCGTGCCCATCATCGTGCGCGGCGAGGGCCACCACGTCTACGACTCCCAGGGCCGCAAGTACATCGACGGCCTGTCGGGCCTGTTCGTCGTGCAGGTCGGCCACGGTCGCGAGCGGCTGGCGGAGGCGGCGCGCAAGCAGGCGGAGGAGCTCGCGTTCTTCCCGCTCTGGTCGTACGCCCACCCCACCGCCATCGAGCTCGCTGACAAGCTCGCCGATTACGCCCCGGGCGACCTCAACCGCGTGTTCTTCACCACCGGCGGTGGCGAGGCCGTGGAGTCGGCCTGGAAGCTCGCGAAGCAGTACTTCAAGCTCACCGGCAAGCCCATGAAGCACAAGGTCATCTCGCGCGCGATCGCGTACCACGGCACCCCCCAGGGCGCCCTCGCGATCACGGGCATCCCGGGCATGAAGGAGATGTTCGAGCCGCTGACCCCGGGCGGGTTCCGCGTGCCGAACACCAACTACTACCGCGCCGAGGAGATGGGCTTCCACGGCTCGCTCGAGGAGTTCGGCCAGTGGGCCGCCAACCGCATCGAGGAGGCCATCCTGTTCGAGGGCCCCGACACGGTCGCGGCCGTGTTCCTCGAGCCGGTGCAGAACTCGGGCGGCTGCTTCCCGCCGCCCCCCGGCTACTTCCAGCGCGTGCGCGAGATCTGCGACCAGTACGACGTGCTGCTCGTCAGCGACGAGGTCATCTGCGCCTACGGCCGCATCGGCGAGATGTTCGCCTGCACCGCGCTCGGCTACGTTCCCGACATCATCACCTCGGCGAAGGGCCTCACGAGCGGATACTCGCCGCTCGGCGCCATGATCGTCAGCGACCGCATCTACGAGCCCTTCAAGCACGGGCAGACCGCGTTCTACCACGGCTACACCTTCGCCGGGCATCCGGTGTCGGCCGCCGTCGCGCTCGAGAACCTGGCCATCATGGAGGAGGAGGGGATTCTCGCCCACGTGCGCGAGAACTCGCCGAAGTTCCGGGCGGCGCTCGAGCGGCTGCGCGACCTGCCCATCGTCGGCGACGTACGCGGCGAGGGCTACTTCTTCGGCATCGAGCTCGTCAAGAACAAGGAGACGAAGGAGACCTTCAACGCCGACGAGTCGGAGCGCCTGCTGCGCGGCTTCCTGTCGAAGGCGCTGTTCGACGCGGGCCTGTACTGCCGCGCCGACGACCGGGGAGACCCCGTCATCCAGCTCGCGCCGCCGCTGACGATCGGCCCGGCCGAGTTCGACGAGATCGAGCGCATCCTGCGGTCGGTGCTCACCGAGGCGTCGAACCGACTCTGACCCCGGCCGCACGACCGGCCGCCGCACCAACGCCGGAGGATGCCCTGAGCACCACGTTCGACCCGCGCTCGCTCAGCTTCTGGCATGCGACCGTCGACGACGACCTCACCCCGCGCCCGGCCCTCGACGGCGACATCGACACCGATGTCGCGATCGTCGGGGCCGGGCTGACGGGCCTGTGGACGGCGTACGAGCTGCAGCGGCGCGACCCGAGCCTGCGCATCACGCTGCTCGAGAAGGCGATCGCCGGATTCGGCGCCTCCGGGCGCAACGGGGGCTGGGCGAGCGCGCTCTTCCCCGCCTCGGCCTCCGCGCTCGCCGCGCGGCACGGGCACGACGCCGCCGTCGCGATGCGACGGGCCATGGTCGACACCGTCGATGAGGTCGGCCGGGCGGCCGCCGAGGCGGGCATCGACTGCGACTACCGCCGGGGCGGCACGATCGTCTTCGCACGCAGCGACACGCAGTGGCGGTCGGCGCAGCAGGAGGTCGCCGCGGCGCGGGAGTTCGGGGTCGACGAGCTCGAGCTCTGGGGTGCGGAGCAGGTGCGGGCCCGGGAAGCCCGCGGAGCGGTGTACGACCCCGCCTGCGCGCGCGTGCACCCGGCGGCGCTCGTGCGCGGCCTCGCCCGGGCGGTCGAGGCGCGCGGCGCCACGATCGCCGAGGGCACCACTGTCGAGCGATGGGAGCCCGGGGTCGTGCACACCGACCGCGGCACCGTGCGCGCGCGCCACATCGTGCTCGCCCTGGAGGGCTACGGTGCGGCGACGGCGCAGCTGAAGCGGCGCATCCTGCCCCTCTACTCGCTCATGATCGCGACGCAGCCGCTCGACGACGCCGTGTGGGACGAGCTCGGCATCGAGCACGGCCAGACGTTCTCCGACGGGCGCCACCTCATCATCTACGGGCAGCGCACGGCTGACAACCGCATCGCGTTCGGCGGTCGTGGCGCCCGCTACCACTGGGGAAGCGCGATCCGCCCCGAGTACGACCGCGTCGAGCGCGTCTTCGAGCACCTGCTCGCGACCCTGCGGGAGATGTTCCCGCAGCTGCCCCCGCTCGAGGCGGAGCACCGCTGGGGAGGCCCTCTCGGCGTGCCGCGCGACTGGCACGCGAGCGTGTCGTACGACCCGACCACGGGCATCGGCGGGGCGGGCGGCTACGTCGGTGACGGGCTCTCGACCACCAACCTGGCCGGACGCACCTTGGCCGACCTCATCACCGGTCACGACACCGCGCTCACCCGCCTGCCGTGGGTGAACCATCGCTCGCCGAACTGGGAGCCCGAGCCGCTACGATTCGCGGGTGCGAACGCTGGACTGCTTGCCATGACCGCTGCCGATGCTGAAGAGCGTGCCACAGGCCGCGCCTCCCTCATCGCCCGCGCCATGAGCCCCCTCATCGGGCACTGACCGTGCGCGGCAACACGCGGGCGGTCGCGCTCTCCGCGCTCGTGCTCGGCCTCATCGTCGGGGTCAACGTAGCTTCGGCCCAGCTCGGCTCGGCGATCTCGCAGCCCTACATCCAGGGCTGGTACGCCGAGGCCGTGCGACCCGAGTGGACGCCGCCGAACTGGGTGTTCGCCGCGGTGTGGACCGTTCTGTACCTCGCGACCTCGGTGGCCGCGTGGCTCATCTGGCGGGAGCGCCGGCGCCGCCGCGTCGAGCGGGCCCTCACGCTCTACGTGGTGCAGCTCGTGCTGAACGCGATCTGGTCGCCCCTGTTCTTCGCCCTGTACCCCGTCATCGGCGAGACCGCGACCTGGCTGTCGCTGACCGTGCACATGCTGCTGCTCGTCGCGATCGCCGCCACGATCGCCGAGTTCTGGCCGATCCGCCGCGTCGCCGCGGTCATCATGGTTCCGTACCTGCTCTGGGTGATGTACGCCGCCTCTCTCACGGTCGGCATCGCGCTGCTGAACTGAGCCTCCCAGCGGTGCTGCTGCTGGGGCGGCACTGATGCGGCGCGCAGGCCGCGCGCAGGATGCTCGGAGGAACGCCCTCTACTCTCCCCTGGTTGCGGAAGGAGGAGCAGTGACCACGATGCGATCGGGCGACCGCGCGGATGCGGAGCGCATGCTCGCCCGCCCGCACAGCTCGGCCGCCGCATCCCCCGCCGTCGACCGCCCGTTCGCGCCCGTCGCCGAGGGCCGTCGCGGCACCCGGTCGGGCGCTGTGCTCGTCACGCTGCTGGCCCTCGCCGCCGCGGTCGGAGCGCTCGGCGCCCTCGTCGCCGGCGCCGCGATCGAGGGGTGGTACGCGGCCGCGCCGAAGCCCATGTTCACGCCCCCCGACGCGGTCTTCGGTCCGGTGTGGGCGGGGCTCTCCGCCCTCATCGCGATCGCGGGGTGGCTGCTCTGGCGGGCGCCCGACTCGTCCGCCCGCTCGCGCGGCCTGCGCCTCTACACGGCCCACCTCGTGCTGCACGCCCTCTGGATGCCGGCCTTCTTCGGACTCGGAGCGCTGCTGGGCGCTCCGGGGCTGTGGGCGGCCCTCGTGCTGATCGTGGTGCTCGACATCGTGATCCTGGCCACGATCATCCGCGCGGGCGACATCAGCCGCCTCGCCGCCGCGCTGCTGCTGCCCGCCTGGTTCTGGGCGCTCTACGTCACGACACTCAACGCCGCGATCGCGGTGCTCGCGAACTGAGGGGCGCCGCGCCGGTAGCGTGGCAGACATGAGCGCCCCTCCCCCGCCCCGATCGCGCGGCGCCCGCGTCGGCCGGGCGCTGCTCGTGGGTCTCGCCTCAGTCTGCATCGCGCTGCAGGCCGCCCTGCTCGGCACGGCCGGCTGGGCGGTCGCCAACCCGCGCACGGTGGGCGACCTGGTGGCGTACTGGCAGTACGACCCGACTCCGGCGATCGCGGGCTACGCGACCCGCGGCGCGATGAGCGATCACGGGCGCTTCCTGTTCTACGCGAGCACCCCGCAGGTGCTGCCCGACGGCGAGTTCGATCGCGTGTGCGCGCAGGCCGAGGTCGGCATCGGCGTGCTCGGGTGCTATACGCTCGCCGACGGACGCATCTACCTCTTCGACATCACGAACGTCGATCTCGACGAGTTCGAGGTGGTCGTCGCCGCGCACGAGATGCTGCACGCGGCGTGGAGCCGGCTGTCGGCGGAGGAGCAGGCGGCCCTGGTGGCGCCGCTCGAGGAGGCGTTCGCCGCCGTGCCCGCCGAGAGCGAGCTGGTCGAGCGCATCGCAGCGTACGAGGCAGCCGACCCCGATTCGCGCATCCCCGAGCTGTACGCGATCGTCGGCACCGAGCTCGAGACGATCCCGGAGGTGCTCGAGCAGCACTATGCGCGCTACTTCGACGATCGCGCGCAGGTCGTCGCTCTGTGGAAGCAGGTGGAGGCCATCTTCCTCGAGCTGCAGGCCGAGCTCGAGCGCCTGAGTGCCGAGATCGACCGCCTGAGCGCCGAGATCGACGCCGAGCAGGCCGCGGCCGAGCAGGTGGCGGCGGTGCTCGAGGCCGACATCGCGGCCTTCAACGCGCGCGCCGCGCGACCCGGCGGCTACACGAGCCAGTCGGCCTTCCAGCGCGATCGCCAGGCGCTGCTCGATCGTCAGGCCGCCCTGACGCGCTCGATCGAGGCGACGAACGCGAAGATCGACACGTACAACGCCCTGGTGGAAGAGTTCACGGCCCTGAACGAGGAGGCCGCGGCGCTCGACAAGGACCTCAACATCGACCCGCAGCCGCTCGCGCCGGGCGACGCGGCGCCGGCGCCGTAGCTCAGGCGCCGCCGCTCAGCTGCCGACCGGCGGCGGGAAGAGCCGGTCGATCGTCGCGAGCGCCTCCGCATCGGGGGTCCACGCCGTGGCGGCCGCGGCGTTCTGCGCGACCTGATCGACCGTCGTGGCTCCCGCGATCACCGAGGCCAAGGCCGGACGGCTGAGCAGCCACCCCATCGTCGCCTCGAGCATCCCGACCTCGCGATCGGCGGCAAGATCGCGGAACGCCTCGATCGCATCCCACGGCGCATCGGTCGCCACGTGCGGGCGCTGGCGCATGATCCGGCTGTCGGCCGGGCCGCCCTCGCGCGTGAACTTGCCGGTGAACAGGCCGTTCGCGAGCGGGAAGTACGGCAGCAGCCCGATCCCGCGCTCGACGAGCATCGGCAGCAGCGCGTCGGCGTCGCGCACGAGCAGGCTGTACTCGAGCTGGGCCGACACGAAGGGCGGGTGGGCGCCGGCGCGCGCCGCGTCGTCGGCCGCGACGGTCTGCGCGGCTGTCAGGTTCGAGTGTCCGATGGCGCGCACCTTCCCCTCATCCACGAGCTCGTGCAGAGCCGCGAGGGTCTCGTCGATCGGGGTCGTGGGGTCGGGCGTGTGCAGCTGATACAGGTCGACGTAGTCGGTTCCGAGACGCCGCAGCGAGCCCTCGATCGCCGCGCGGATGTACCGCCGCGACGCGGGCGGCACACCCGGAAGGTCGGGGTTCGTGAACTCCGCGTGGCCGAACTTCGTCGCGATCACGACCTGATCGCGACGCCCGACGAGCGCGCGGCCCATCATCTCTTCGCTGCGGCCGTGCGCGTAGCCGTACATCTCGGCCGTGTCGAGCAGCGTGATGCCGTGCTCGATCGCGGCGTGCAGCACGCGGTCGGTGCCGGGCTGATCCTCGGTCGCCGAGCCCGGACGGCCGAAGTTGTTGCAGCCGAGGCCGACGGCAGAGACGAGCAGGTCGGAGCCGCCCAGGGGGCGCAGGGGCATCGCGGTCATGGTCCCATCCTCCCCTCCCCCGCTGTGCGCTCGACGGCCGCCATCCCGATGTCCGAAAACCGCCGGTCACGGATGCTCACCGCGACTAGCCTCGGTGCATGCCCACTCCTCCCGCCCCCTCGGGGCTGCTCGTCATCGACTCTCCCCTCGGCCGCATCGCGCTGCTCGGCGATACCGAGGCGGTGACCCGGCTCGAGATCGCCACGGCCGGTCGACTGTCGACCGACGGCCGGCCCGAGCACCCCACCCCGGTGCTGCGGCAGGCCGCCGCCGAGCTGGCCGAGTACTTCGGCGGGCAGCGCCGCACGTTCACCGTGCCCGTCCGCGTCGACGGCACGCCCTTCCAGCAGCAGATCTGGCAGCAGCTCCAGCAGATCCCGTTCGGGGCGGTGCGGGGCTACGGCGAGCTCGGGCGGGCGACCGGCCGCGCGACGGCGGGCCGTGCAGTCGGCGGCGCGGTCGGAGCCAACCCGGTGCCGCTGCTGATCCCCTGCCACAGGGTGCTGGCGGGCGACGGCCGCATCACCGGCTACAGCGCGGGCGACGGCATCACGACGAAGGCCTGGCTGCTCGATCACGAGGGAATCGCCCACCGGTGAGCAGGAGCCTGCGTCGCGGCGACGACGGCCGCCCCCGCTGCGCGTGGGTCGGCGCCGACCCGATCTACGAGCGCTACCACGACGACGAGTGGGGCATGGCGCTGCACGGCGACCGCGCCCTCTACGAGAAGCTGAGCCTCGAGGCCTTCCAGAGCGGGCTGTCGTGGATCACCATCCTCCGCCGGCGGGAGGGCTTCCGGCGCGCGTTCGACGGCTTCGACTGGAACCGCGTCGCCGACTACGACGATGCCGACGTCGCCCGCCTCATGGCCGACGAGGGCATCATCCGCAATCGGGCCAAGATCGAGGCGACGATCGCCAACGCCCGGGTGCTGCGCGACTGGCTCGCCGACGAGCCGGGCGGTCTCGACACGCTCGTCTGGAGCCACCGCCCCGCGCCGCGCACCCCGGGCGACCGCCCCGCTCGGCTCGACGAGCTGCCCGCCACGACCGCGGAATCCATCGCGCTCGCCCGCGCCCTCAAAGCGCGCGGCCTGCGATTCGTCGGCCCCACGACGACCTATGCCCTCATGCAGTCCGCGGGGCTCGTCGACGACCACCTCGCGGGCTGCTGGCGCGCGGGCTAGCGGGCAGGATCACGGGCCGTGGCTCGCCGCCGGGTCCGGGGCTGGCGCGCGGGCTAGCGGGCGGAGGGCAGGGTGCCCGGCACGACGAGCTCCAGCTCATCGCGCTTCCCCCCGAGCTCAGGAGCGGGCAGGCGCCGCAGCGGCCAGCCCAGCGCCGTCGCCGCCGCGCACAGGTCGTCGACCGAAGCCGGCAGCGGGCCGGCCTCGAGCAGCGCCCGCACGAACTCCCCCTTGCCCTTCTTGTTGAAGTGGTTGAGCGCCCGCGCGACGCCATCGTCGCCGATCGCGACGACGCGCACGAACAGCGCATCGGGGCGACGCGGCAGCGGGCCCAGGGCCGCGTAGCCCTCCGACCGGAGGTCGATGAGCGGGCCGGGCAGCGACTCCAGCACACGAGCGTTCGCCTCCGCCCAATGCGCGCGCAGGCGCAGGTCGGGCAGCCGCGAGTCGTGCGAGAGCCGGTAGGCGGGCACGGCGTCATCGGCCGCCACGAGACCGAACAATGCCGAGTGCACGATGATGTGCGCGGATGCTCGCGCGCGGGCATCCGCGCCCCACTCCTCCACCGCGAGCGCGTCGTAGAGCACCCCGGTGTAGCGCTCGATGGCGGGCATGGTCGGGCTCGAGCGCAGGGCCCGGTTGCGCGCGAGCTCGGCGACCGCCGCCTTCGGGCTGAGCGTGAGCGCCCGCGCGGCGGCAGCGTCGTCGGCGCAGAGCCGCTCGAGAGCGCCCATGACGGTGCGCCGGGCCTCTGTCAGCGCGGGGAAGCTCAGCGCCGTAAGCTCCAGCGGTGCGCCCGCGCCGCCGTCGCGCTTGGTCTCGGAGGGCGGCAGCAGCAGTCTCATGCGCGCCGCCCGTCGCGGGGCCGCCGCACTCGACTAGACGAGCGCGGCGGCGCCGGCGACGATCGTGACGGTGTTGTTCTCGACCGAGAGGAAGCCGTCTTCGGCCTTCGCGACGATGACGTCGCCCTCGGTCGGCGTGATGCGCACCTCGCCCGCGCTGAGGATGCCCAGCAGCGGCTCGTGGCCCGGCAGCACACCGATCTCGCCCTCGGTGGTGCGCGCGACGATCTGCTTCGCGCGCCCCGACCAGACCTCGCGGTCGGCCGAGACGACGCTCACCGTGAGCTCGGCCATGGCTAGGCGTTCTCCTTCTGGATCTGCGCCCACTTCTCTTCCACGTCGCTGATCGCACCGACGTTGAAGAAGGCCTGCTCGGCCACGTGGTCGAACTCGCCCTTGGCGATCGCATCGAACGACTCGATGGTGTCCTTGAGCGGAACGGTCGAGCCCTCGACACCCGTGAACTTCTTCGCCATGTAGGTGTTCTGCGAGAGGAACTGCTGGATGCGGCGCGCACGCGACACCGTGATCTTGTCCTCCTCCGACAGCTCGTCGACACCGAGGATCGCGATGATCTCCTGCAGCTCCTTGTTCTTCTGGAGGATCTGCTTGACCGTGGTCGCGACGCGGTAGTGGTCCTCACCGATGTAGAGCGGGTCGAGGATGCGGCTGGTCGAGGTCAGCGGGTCGACGGCGGGGTACAGACCCTTCGACGCGATCTCACGGCTGAGCTCGGTCGTGGCGTCGAGGTGCGCGAAGGTGGTCGCGGGCGCCGGGTCGGTGTAGTCGTCGGCGGGCACGTAGATGGCCTGCAGCGAGGTGATCGAGTGGCCGCGGGTCGAGGTGATGCGCTCTTGCAGGATGCCCATCTCGTCGGCGAGGTTCGGCTGGTAGCCCACAGCGGAGGGCATACGGCCGAGCAGCGTCGACACCTCGGAACCGGCCTGCGTGAACCGGAAGATGTTGTCGATGAAGAGCAGAACGTCCTGGTTTTGCACGTCGCGGAAGTACTCGGCCATCGTCAGGGCCGAGAGCGCGACGCGAAGACGGGTGCCCGGGGGCTCGTCCATCTGGCCGAAGACGAGGGCGGTCTTGTCGAAGACGCCGGCCTCCTCCATCTCCTTGATGAGGTCGTTGCCCTCACGGGTGCGCTCACCGACACCGGCGAACACCGACACACCGCCGTGGTCTTGCGCCACGCGCTGGATCATCTCCTGGATGAGCACGGTCTTGCCGACACCCGCACCGCCGAAGAGGCCGATCTTCCCACCCTGCACGTAGGGGGTGAGGAGGTCGATGACCTTGATGCCGGTCTCGAAGAGCTGCGTCTTCGACTCGAGCTGGTCGAACGCCGGGGGCTTGCGGTGGATCGGCCAGCGCTCGGTGACCTCGATGGTCTCGCCGGGCTCGGCGTTGAGCACCTCGCCCGTGACGTTGAACACCTTGCCCTTGGTGACGTCGCCGACGGGAACGGTGATCGGCGAGCCCGTGTCGCGCACCTCCTGGCCGCGGACGAGGCCGTCGGTCGGCTTGAGGGCGATGGCGCGCACGAGGTCGTCGCCGAGGTGCTGGGCGACCTCGAGGATCAGCTCGCTGCTCGTGTCACCGATGGTGATCGTGGTCGAGAGCGCGTTGTAGATGCCGGGGATGGCGTCGTGCGGGAACTCGATGTCGACGACCGGGCCGGTCACGCGGGCGATGCGGCCCACTCCGGCGGTCGCTGCCTGGGCGGCGGGCTTCTTCTTCGTGGTCGTGGCCATGGGTGCTTTCCCTTTTCCTGTTCCTAGTTCGCCGAAGACAGGGCGTCGGCGCCGCCCACGATCTCGGAAATCTGCTGGGTGATCTCGGCCTGGCGGGCGTTGTTCGCCAGGCGGGTGTAGTCGAGGATGAGCTTGTCGGCGTTGTCGCTCGCCGACTTCATCGCCTTCTGGCGCGCGGCGTGCTCCGACGCGGCCGACTGCAGCATCGCGTTGAAGATGCGGCTCTCGATGTAGACGGGCAGCAGCGCGTCGAGCACCTTGTCGACCTCAGGCTCGAACTCGTAGAGCGGCAGCACGTCGCTCGAGCCGGGCTCCTCGACACCGTCGACGACCTCGAGCGGCAGCACGCGCACGATCTCGGGCGACTGCGTGACGAGGCTGACGAAGCGGTTGTACACGATGTGGATCTCGTCGACACCGCCGTTGTCGCCGCCGCGCACGAAGGCCTCGACGAGGGTGTCGGCGATCTCCTTCGCGGTGGCGAACTCGGGCTGATCGGTGTTGCCCGTCCACTGCTTCTCGACGGCGCGGCGACGGAACGCGAAGTACGACACCGCCTTGCGACCGACGAGGTAGTTGACGACCTCGCGGCCCTCATCCTCCAGGCGCGTGCGCAGCTCGTTCGCCTCGCGGATGACCTGCGAGCTGAACGCGCCCGCGAGACCGCGATCGGACGTGAACACCACGACGGCGGCACGCGTCGGGTTCTCGCGCTCGGTCGTCAGCACGTGGTCGACGTTCGAGTAGGTCGCGACGGCCGAGACGGCCCGCGTCACGGCGCGGGCGTACGGGCCCGATGCGGCCATCCGGGCCTGCGCCTTCTGGATCCGCGAGGCCGAGATGAGCTCCATCGCGCGCGTGATCTTCTTGGTCGTCTGGGCAGAACGAATCTTCTGCCGGTAGACCCGAAGTTGCGCTCCCATGTGCTGATTCCGTTTCTTGGTCGAGTGCGGGTGAGGTCATCGCCGAGGCGAAGCGGGATGCCGGGCGCTGCGCGCCCGGGCCCCTACTTCTTGCGGCGGACGATCTTCTCCTGGTTGATGTCCTCGGCCTCGGTCGCCTCGAACTGCTCGTTGCCGGCGTGCACGCCGCCCTCCTCGCCGCCCTGGAAGGCGATGACGAAGGCGTCGACGGCCTTCTCGAGCTCGGCCTCGGTCGCGTCGTCGAGCACGTTGGTCTCGCGGAGCGTCGTGAGGATGCTCGTGTTGCGGCGCAGGTGGTCGAGCAGCTCGGCCTCGAAGCGCAGCACGTCGTCGACGTCGATCGTGTCGAGCTTGCCCTTCGTGCCCGCCCAGATCGAGACGACCTGCTCCTCGACCGGGTACGGCGAGTACTGCGGCTGCTTGAGCAGCTCGGTGAGGCGCGCGCCGCGCGCGAGCTGACGGCGGCTGGCCGCGTCGAGGTCGCTCGCGAACATCGCGAAGGCCTCGAGCGAGCGGTACTGCGCGAGCTCGAGCTTCAAGGTGCCGGAGACCTTCTTGATGCTCTTGACCTGCGCGTCGCCACCGACGCGGGAGACCGAGATACCCACGTCGACCGCCGGGCGCTGGTTGGCGTTGAAGAGGTCGGACTGCAGGAAGATCTGACCGTCGGTGATCGAGATCACGTTGGTCGGGATGTACGCCGAGACGTCGTTGGCCTTGGTCTCGATGATCGGCAGACCGGTCATCGAGCCGGCACCCAGCTCGTCGGACAGCTTCGCGCAGCGCTCGAGCAGACGGGAGTGCAGGTAGAAGACGTCACCGGGGTACGCCTCGCGCCCCGGCGGGCGGCGCAGCAGCAGCGACACGGCGCGGTAGGCCTCGGCCTGCTTCGACAGGTCGTCGAAGATGATCAGCACGTGCTTGCCGCCGTACATCCAGTGCTGGCCGATGGCCGAGCCAGTGTAGGGAGCGAGGTACTTGAAGCCGGCGGGGTCGGACGCGGGGGCGGCGACGATGGTGGTGTACTCCATCGCCCCGGCCTCCTCCAGCGCGCCCTTGACGGCGGCGATGGTCGAGCCCTTCTGGCCGATGGCGACGTAGATGCAGCGCACCTGCTTGGTGACGTCGCCCGACTCCCAGTTGGCCTTCTGGTTGATGATCGTGTCGATCGCGATCGCGGTCTTGCCGGTCTGGCGGTCGCCGATGATGAGCTGACGCTGGCCGCGACCGACGGGGATCATCGCGTCGATGGCCTTGATGCCGGTCTGAAGCGGCTCGTGCACGCTCTTGCGCTGCATGACGCCGGGCGCCTGCAGCTCGAGTGCGCGGCGGCCCTCGCTGGCGATCTCGCCGAGACCGTCGATGGGCGCGCCGAGCGGGTCGACGACGCGGCCGAGGTAGCCGTCGCCGACGGGCACCGAGAGCACCTCGCCGGTGCGGGTGACCTCCATGCCCTCGACGATGCCGGTGAACTCACCGAGCACGACGACACCGATCTCGTTCTCGTCGAGGTTCTGGGCGAGGCCCAGGGTGCCGTCGGAGAAGCGGATGAGCTCGTTGGCCATGACGCCGGGCAGGCCCTCGACGTGGGCGATGCCGTCGGCGGCGTCGATGACGTGGCCGACCTCGGTGGCGACAGCCGTGCCGGGGGCGTAGGACTTCGCGAAGTTCTTCAGCGCGTCGCGGATCTCGTCCGGGCTGATCGTCAGTTCTGCCATGTTCTTCCCTTATTCGTTCGAGCACCCCTGCGGCTGCTCGTCTGGTTGTCGGTGAGCTGCGCCTAGCCGGCGAGCTGAAGTCTCACATCCGCCAGGCGCGAGGCGATGCTGCCGTCGATGACCTCATCGCCGACCTGCACGCGCACCCCGCCGATGAGGGCGGGCTCGACGACCTGGTTGATGACGTGGTCGCGGCCGTACCGGCGCGCGATGCTGGCGGTGACGGCCGCGAGCTGCGCGGCCGTGAGCGGACGCGCAACGGTGACCGTGGCGACGCCCTTGCCGGCGGTGTCGGCGACAGTCGTGACGGCGCTGCGCACGAGCTCGCCGATACGGCGGCCGCGCGGCTGCTGCACGAGGTGACCCGCGATCGCGACCGTCTGCGGCAGCGCGGCAGCGCCGAGCAGGCTCGTGACGAGGGATAGCTTGCCCGCGGCCGAGCCGCGCTTGCTGCCGATCGCGAGCTCGAGCTCCGCATCCGACGTGACGGCACGGCCGAACTCGAACAGCTGCGCCTCGATGACGCCCGGGGCCTTCGCCGAGGCGGCGATCGCACGGATGCCCATCTCTTCGATGCCGGCGAGCATGTCATCTCCGCTCGACCACCGGCTGCTCACCACGACGTCGAGCAGGCCACGAGCCGTCGCGCCGAGCTCGGCGAACACCGTCGCGACGAGCGCCCGCGTGCCCGCGGCATCGGCCGAGGGATTCGCCAGGGCGCTCAGCAGCTGCGGCGACGAGCCGATGGTGCGCGCGGCGGCGAGCAGCTGCTCGCCGACCGCGAGGTCGACACCCGTCGCCTCGGCCAGCGCGGTGCGGGCCGAGGTCAGGGCGCTGCGCGTCGCGGAACCCATCGCTACTTGGCCGCCTTCGCCGAGCCGGCGTCGCTCTCGAGCTCGGCCAGGAAGCGGTCGACGAGAGCACTCGCGCGCTTGTCGTCGGCGAGCGACTCGCCGATGACGCCGCTCGCGAGGTCGAGGGCGAGCGAGCCCACCTCGGCGCGCAGCGAGACGAGAGCGGCCTGACGCTCGGCCTCGATCTGCAGCTGCGCGTTCGCGGTGATGCGGGCGGCCTCGGCCTGGGCGCTCTCTTTGAGCTCGGCGAGGATCGCCGCGCCCTCGGCGCGCGCCTGCTCGCGGATCTTCGCGGCCTCGGCACGCCCCTCGGCGAGCAGCGCGTTGTACTGCTCGAGGGCTGCCTGCGCCTCGGCCTGGGCCGACTCGGCCTTCGCGATGCCGCCCTCGATGAGCGCGGCGCGCTCGTCGAGCGTCTTCTGCATGCGAGGCAGCACGACGCGCCAGAACAGCAGGAGGACGAGGATGAACGGAATCAGCGAGTAGACGATGTCGTACCACGCCGGGAGCAGCGGGTTCGGGGTCTCCTCCGCCGCGACGATGAGCTCTGCGAGCATGTGCGCTGTCCTAGTTCGTGAAGATGAAGTACGTCGCGATACCGATGAACGCGAGCGCCTCGGTGAAGGCGATACCGATGTACATGAGGACCGTCAGGCGGCCCTGCAGCTCGGGCTGGCGCGCGACCGACTCGATCGTCTTGCCGACGACGATGCCCACACCGATACCGGCACCGATCGCCGAGAGGCCGTAGCCGACGGTGGCGATGTTGCCGTTGATCTCGGCGAGAACCGTGTTTGCGTCCACGAGGGGTTTTCCTTCCGTATCGAAACCGGGCGTGCGGGTGCGCGCTCGGAGGGTCGTTGCTTAGTGCTCGTCCGCCAGCGCGAGCTGGATGTAGACGGTGGTCAGGAGGGCGAAGACGTAGGCCTGCAGAACCGAGACCAGGATCTCGAAGAAGGTGAAGGCCGTGCCGAACGCGAGGGTCACCGCGCTCGCCGCGATCCACCAGCCGCCGAGCTCGACCATGAAGAACGCGGTGGCCGAGAAGAACAGCACGAGCAGCAGGTGGCCGACGATCATGTTCATCAGCAGTCGGAGCGTCAGCGTGACGGGCCGCAGCACGAACATCGAGACGAACTCGATGGGCGTGACGATGATGTACAGGAACGGGGGGACCCCGGGCGGGAAGAGCGCGTTGCGGATGAAGGTCCACGGGTGCTTGCGCAGGCCCGCCCAGATGAAGGCGATGTACGCGGCGATCGCGAGCACGAGCGGCATGCCGATGACCGAGTTCGCCGAGATGTTGATGCCGGGCACGACGCCCGTCAGGTTCATGAACAGCACGAGGAAGAAGATCGTCGTGATGAGCGGGAGGAACCGCTTGCCGTCTTTCTGACCGAGCAGGTCCTCCACGATGCCCTTGCGGACGAACTCGAGGCCCATCTCGATCGTGCCCTGGAAGCGGCCGGGCACGAGCTGCATCTTGCGGGTGCCGAGCCAGAACAGGATGAAGATCAGCGCGACGATGACGAGCCGCAGCAGCATGATGCGGTTGAGCTCGAACGGCGTGCCCTCGAAGAGGATGGCCGGAGGGAAGAAGTCGAGGATCGACGGACCCTTGAATTCCGGGGCTTCCGTCGCCGGAGCGGTCGCAAGAGCGAGGACGGGGATCAGGGCAGCAGCGCTCAGGGGAGTCTCCAGCATCGGGGCGAGGCACGAGGCATCGCGGCGATCGGCGGCGGTGCTCCTACCCTACCAAGAGAACGGGGGCCCGCCGAACGCGAAAGGGCGTCGCGACCGGGGCTTCCAAGCGTCCTCTAAGGCGCGGAGCCGGCATTCGCGGTCAGAGGTCGGGGATCTCGTCCTTGCTCGGCAGCCGCACGTCGCTCACGTAGGGCACGCGCGATCGCGTGACCGCCACCATGTCGGTGACGAGTCCGCCGACGACGGCCGCGACGAGCGTGATGAAGAGCACGGTCGGCTCGACGAACGGGGCATCGCGCAGCGAGAAGACGAGCACCAGGAACACCACGAACTTGACGATCCACGAACCGATCACGATGCCGAAGTAGGCGGGCGACAGCAGGTCGCTGCCGGTGACGCGGTCGGCCAGCAGGATGCTCGCCGCCGTGAGACCGAGGAACACGAAGCCCATCCCGGCGCCGATGAGCGCGCTGAGCATGCCGGGCAGCTCGGCGACGAGCGCCCCGGCCACGCTGCCGATGACGGCGATCGCGAACGACACGATGGCGCCGTAGACGAGGGCGCGACGCAGAACGGGGGCGGCGGTCGACGGGCGGTCGGTGGTCATCGGACTTCCTCCAGGGAATCGGGGGCAGCAGCATCCAGCGGGTCGAACCGGGCGAGGCCCTCCTCGCCCTCCGGGGCCGATTGGGCGACCGCCTCGATGCGCTTGCGGCGGCTCAGCGGTGCGAGGGTGACGAGGGTGCAGGCGATGAGGCCGACGACCATCGCGGTGAGGGCCCACCACCACGCCCAGAACAGGAAGAGCAGGGCACCGACGGCCACGACCGCCGTCCAGGCGTAGAAGATCAGCACGGCGTGGAAGTGCGAGTGGCCCATGTCGAGCAGCCGGTGGTGCAGGTGCTTGCGGTCGGCGCTGAAGGGCGACTTGCCCGCGCGCAGCCGTCGCAGCACCGCGAGGCCGAAGTCGAGCAGCGGCACGATGAGCACCGCAAAGGGCAGCACGAGCGGGATGAACGCCGGCACGAGCTGGCTGCGGTCGATGCCGGGGTCGATCTGACCGGTGACCGAGATCGTCGAGACGGCCATGAGCATGCCGACGACGAGGGCTCCCCCGTCTCCCATGAAGATCTTCGCCGGATGCCAGTTGAACGGCAAGAACCCGGCGGTCGCCCCGAGCAGCACCGCCATGACGAGCGAGGCGAGGTTGAACGCGGTCTGCGCGGTGTCGATCGAGAGCAGGTAGCTGTAGATGAAGAACACGGTGCCGGCGATGATCGTGACCCCGGCCACGAGCCCGTCGAGCCCGTCGATGAAGTTGACGGCGTTCATCACGAGCACGACCGCGAGCACGGTGACGATGAGCGACATCGTCGGCGAGAGCACCGTGATGCCGCCGTCGGGCCCGATCGGCAGCGACGTCAGCTGCAGGCTCGCCCAGGCGAGGAAGCCGGCGATGAGCAGCTGCCCGGCCAGCTTCGTCATCCAGTTGAGGTCGTAGAGGTCGTCGACCACGCCGAGACCGAGCATGACGACGGCCGCGGCGACGATCGCGATGATCGGGAACGGGTCGGCGTAGACCAGGTCGAACCAGCTGATCTGCGAGGCGATCGCGAGCGAGACGACGATGCCGACCACGATGGCGATGCCGCCCAGGCGCGGCGTCGGCGTGGTGTGCACATCGCGGTCGCGGATGCCCGGGTAGAGCTTGAACCGGTGGCTGAGCCGCAGCACGCCCCACGAGGCGGCGAAGCTCACCACGCCCGCGATCAGGGCCACGAGGATGTAGAAGGTCACGCCACCAGCTCCGCGCCGACGACGTCGACGATCGCGTCGCGCGGGACGACCCCGGCGCGCAGGATGCGGAGCTTGCCCTCGGGGAGGTGCAGGCTCGTCGCGTCGACGATGGTCGACGTCGCCGGAGCACCCTCGGCGGCGAGCTCGCCGCCCGAGAGCGCGCCGCCGTCGAGGTACACGCTGACCAGGTCGCCGAGCATCGCGAGCGCGTCAGCGACCGTCGTCGCGGCGGGCATCCCGGCGATGTTGGCGCTCGAGACGGCGAGCGGGCCGGTGTCGGCGAGCAGGTGGCGCGCGTGCGGGTTGTCGGGCATGCGGAGGGCGACCGTGCCGCGGGTCTCGCCGAGGTCCCAGGCCAGCGACTCGCGGGCCTCGACGACGAGGGTGAGCGGGCCGGGCCAGAACTGCTTCACGAGCGCGTCGACGGGCTCGGGCACGCTCTCGGCGAGGGCGTTGAGAGTCGGGATGCCCGGGATGAGCACGGGGGGCGGCACGTCGCGCCCCGCCTGCTTCGCCTCGAGCAGCCGCTGCACCGCCGCCGGCCGGAAGGCATCGGCGGCCAGGCCGTAGACCGTGTCCGTGGGCATCACGACCAGCTCGCCGCGGCCGATCGCGCCGCGCGCGGCCCGCAGACCCTCGAGCAGCTCGCTCTCGACAGAGCAGTCGTACACGGCGGTCATGATGCGTTCATCGTAGTGGGGCAGACTGTGGCGGTGACCCTGCTCTACGTGTTCGACATGGACGACGTTCTCTACGACTACGACTGGCGCGCGCGCATGAAGGACCTGACCGCGATCACCGGGCACGACCTGCACGAGCTGCGCCGCCGCTGGTGGATCAGCGGCATGGAGTGGCAGGCCGAGGCCGGCGACCCGAGCGACCCCGACGAGTACCTCCGGCGGGTGACGAGCGTGATCGGTGCCGACATCTCGCGTGAGGAGTGGGTGCGCATCCGCTCGAAGGCGACCCAGCCGCGCCCGGCCTCGCTCGCCGCCGTTCAGCGGGCGACCGAGCTCGGTCGGGTCGCGCTGCTGACCAACAACGGCATCCTCATCCACGAGCACCTGCACGAGGTCGCCCCCGAGCTCGTGCCGATCATGGGCCGCGAGAACATGCACGCCACGGCCGCCTTCGGCGCCCGCAAGCCCGACCCGCTCGTCTACGAGCGCATCGTGGCGCACTACGGCGCCTCCCCCACGACCACCTTCTTCACGGATGACCGCATCGAGAACATCGAGGGCGCCGAGTCGATCGGCATCACCGGGCACCTCTACGTCGACGAGGCCTCGCTGCTCGCGGCGATCGAGGCCTTCGCCGCGGAGGCGCGCGCCGCGTAGCGCCGCCGCACTGAGCCGCCGCGCTGAGCCGCCGCGCGGCTCAGCGGTGGGCGGTCGTCGCGCGGTCGCGGCCGAGCAGGTCGCGGTGGGTGGCGATGGCCGTGAAGCCGGCCGCGCGCACTATGGCGGCGATGGCCGCGCCCTGCAGCTCGCCGTGCTCGATGACGAGCGTGCCGCCCGGGCGCAGCAGCCGGCGCGCGGTGGCGGTGAGGGCGTGCACGGCGTCGAGCCCGTCCGCTCCCCCGTAGAGCGCGGCCGGCGGGTCGAACAGCCGCACCTCGGGGTCGCGCGGCACGGCGCCCTCGGGAATGTAGGGCGGGTTGGAGGCGACGACGTCGACGGTTCCGTCGAGCTCGGGCAGGGCATCCGCCAGATCAGCGACGACGAGGCGCACGCGGTCGTCGCCCCAGCGGACGATGTTGCGGGATGTCCAGGGCACGGCCGCGGGCGAGTTCTCGACGGCGATCACCCGGGCGTGCGGCACCTCGACCGCCATCGCCAGCGCGATCGCCCCGCTGCCGCTGCCGAGGTCGACGGCGAGCGGCTCGGGGCTCGGCACGGCGGCGAGCGCGTCGATCGCGAACTGCACGACGAACTCGGTCTCGGGCCGCGGCACGAAGACGCCCGGTCCGACCGCGAGCTCGAGGGTGCGGAACGGCGCGAGCCCGGTGATGTGCTGCGCCGGCTCGCGGGTCGCCCGCCGCTCGATGTACTCGGTGATCGTCATGACCTGCTCGGCGTCGACCGGCGCGCCGATGAGCGCCTTGGCCTGCACCTGCCCGCGGCTCATGCCGAGCACGTGCCCGATGAGCAGGTCGGCGTCGGCCTCCGGGGTGGGCACGCCAGCTTCGGCGAGCACGCTGACGGCGTGCGCGCGCAGGGCGGCGAGGTCGGGTTTCGACACCGGGATGCTCGGGGCTAGGCCGCGCCGTCGCCGAGGGCCGCGAGCCGGGCCTCTTCGTCGGCCTGGATGCACGACTCGATGACCGGCCCGAGCGCCCCATTCATGACCGCGTCGAGGTTGTAGGCCTTGTATCCGGTGCGGTGGTCGGCGATGCGGTTCTCGGGGAAGTTGTAGGTGCGGATGCGCTCCGAGCGGTCCATGCCGCGGATCTGGCTCTTGCGGGCGTCGCTCGCGGCGGCATCCAGCTCCTCCTGCTGCTTGGCGAGGATGCGGGCGCGCAGCACGCGCATCGCCGCCTCGCGGTTCTGCAGCTGGCTCTTCTCGTTCTGCATCGACACCACGATGCCAGTCGGCAGGTGGGTGATGCGCACGGCCGAGTCGGTGGTGTTGACGCTCTGGCCGCCGGGGCCGCTCGAGCGGTACACGTCGATCTTGAGGTCGTTCTGGTTGATCTCGACCTCTTCGGGCTCATCGACCTCGGGGAAGACGAGCACGCCCGTCGTCGAGGTGTGGATGCGACCCTGCGACTCGGTCGCCGGCACGCGCTGCACGCGGTGCACGCCGCCCTCGTACTTCAGGCTGGCCCACACGCCCTCGGCCGGGTCGGCCGCGCTGCCCTTGATGGCGACCTGCACGTCTTTGTACCCGCCCATGTCGCTGCGGGTGGCGTCGAGCAGCTCGACCTTCCAGCCGCGCGACTCGGCGTAGTACGAATACATGCGCAGCAGGTCGGCGGCGAACAGCGCCGACTCTTCCCCGCCCTCGCCGCCCTTGATCTCCATGATCACGTCGCGGCCGTCGTCCGGGTCGCGCGGAATCAAGAGGCGACGCAGCTTCTCGGCACGCTCGGTGACCTGCTGCTCGAGCGCGGGCACCTCGTCGGCGAACGCCTCGTCGTCCTTCGCGAGCTCTCGGGCCGCAGCGAGGTCGTCGGTGGCCTGCTGCCACTTGGCGTGGGCATCCACGATCTGGCTCAGCTCGGCGTAGCGCCGATTGAGCTTCTTCGCGCGCGCGGCGTCGGCGTGCACGGCCGGGTCGCCGAGCTGCTCCTGCAGAGACTCATGCTCGGCGACCAGGGCCGCGATCGAATCGAACACGGCGCTCCTAGCCGTCGACGTGCGTCGACGCCTGCGGCAGCGACTTCTGCACGGCGACGAGGAACTCGACGTTCGAGCCCGTCTCCTTGAGCTTGCCGAGGACGAGCTCGAGCGCCTGCTGGGTGTCGAGGCTCGCGAGCGCGCGGCGCAGCTGCCAGGTGACGCGCACCTCGTCGGCGCCGAGCAGCATCTCCTCGCGACGGGTGCCCGAGGCCGAGATGTCGACGGCCGGGAAGATGCGCTTGTCGGCGAGCTGGCGCGAGAGGCGCAGCTCCATGTTGCCGGTGCCCTTGAACTCCTCGAAGATCACCTCGTCCATCTTCGAGCCGGTCTCGACGAGCGCGGTGGCGAGGATGGTCAGCGAGCCGCCGTCCTCGATGTTGCGCGCCGCGCCGAAGAAGCGCTTCGGCGGGTAGAGCGCGGCCGAGTCGACGCCGCCCGAGAGGATGCGCCCGCTGGTCGGCGCCGTCACGTTGTACGCGCGGCCGAGGCGGGTGATCGAGTCGAGCAGCACGACGACGTCGTGGCCGAGCTCGACGAGGCGCTTCGCGCGCTCGATGGCGAGCTCGGCGACCGTCGTGTGGTCTTCGGCGGGGCGGTCGAAGGTCGAGGCGATGACCTCGCCCTTGACCGAGCGCTGCATGTCGGTGACCTCTTCGGGGCGCTCGTCGACGAGCACGACCATGAGGTGCACCTCAGGGTTGTTCTTGGCGATCGCGTCGGCGATGGCCTGCAGCACGAGGGTCTTGCCGGCCTTCGGGGGCGACACGATGAGACCGCGCTGGCCCTTGCCGATGGGGGCGGCGAGGTCGATGATGCGGGTCGACAGCGTGCCGGGCTCGGTCTCGAGGCGCAGGCGCTCGGTCGGGTACAGCGGGGTGAGCTTGCTGAACTCGACGCGCGCAGCGGCCTCGTCGACCGTCTGGCCGTTGATCGAGTCGACGCGCACGAGCGCGTTGTACTTCTGGCGGCCCTGGCCCTCGCCCTCGCGGGGCTGACGGATCGCGCCGACGACGGCGTCGCCCTTGCGCAGGCCGTACTTCTTGACCTGGCCGAGCGAGACGTAGACGTCGCTCGGGCCGGGCAGGTAGCCGGTGGTGCGCACGAAGGCGTAGTTGTCGAGCACGTCGAGGATGCCCGCGATCGGGATCAGCACGTCGTCGTCGCTGATCTCGGGCTCGATCTCGTCGCCGCCCGGGCCGCGCTTGCGGTCGCGGCCGCGGTTGCGGTTGCGCCCGCGACCCTCGGCGTCCTGCTCGGCACGGTCGTTCTGCGGGCCGCGGTTCTGCTGGCCGTTCTGGCCGTTCGGCTGCTGGCCGCCCTGCTGGCGGGCCTCGCGCGGCTCGCCGCCCTGGGCGTTCTGCTGCTGGCCGTTCTGGCCGCGCTGCTCGCCGCCCTCGCCGCGGTCGCCGCCGCGGCGGTTGCGGTTGCGGCTGCGACGGCTGCCGGATGCGCCGCTCTCGTCGCCCTCGGCCGCACCCTCTGCGGCCTCGCCGGCGGGGGCCTGCTCGCCGGTCGCCTGCTCGGCGGTCACCTGCTCGGCACCGTCGGCGGCCTCGGTCGGCACGGCCGGCTGCTCGCCCTCGGCGACCGGCGCCGGGGTGAGGGTGTCGGTGGTGGCGCGGCGCGAGCCGCGGCGGCGCGGGGCTTCGGCGGGCTCGGCCTCGGCGGCAGCGGGCTCGGCGGGAGCATCCGCGGCGGCATCGGCCGCAGCCGCGGCGGGCTCGACGCTGTCGGCGGCCTCGTCGGCGACGGGCTCGGCGGCCTCGCCGGAGTTCTGGGTCTGGGTGATGGCGTCCACAAGCTCTCCCTTGCGAAGTTTGGACACGCCGACGACGCCGAGCTCGGTGGCGAGCTGCTGCAGCTCGGGGAGCTTGAGGGCGCCGAGGTCGGCGGGGACATCCGCACCCGAGGCGCGGACGATGGGGTCAGTCACGAAGATTCATTCCTTTCGGCTCCGGGCACGGAGGGCCGCGGAGGATGCCCGCTGCTCGTGATCGCGACGCCGACGGGGTGCGGGGATGAGACCGAGGAAAGCGGAGTCGTCCGCGCGAACGCTGGTGGCGCGAGGGGAAGCAGCGGGGCTGCTGGTGAGTGCTCGGGCTGAGGGCGGGCTAGGCCACGGCCTCGGCCGGATGCGAGTTCACTGTAGCACCCTTGAAATCGACCGCGAGCATGTGCGACACCCACGGCGTGGTGGCGTGCTGCTCGATGAGCGCGGCCGCCTCGAGGCGCTGCGCCGGGTCGCTGCACAGCACGAGCACCGAGGGGCCCGCTCCCGAGACCACGGCCGCGAAGCCGTGCTCGCGCAGCACCGTGATGAGCGCGCTCGTCTCAGGCATGGCGCTCGCGCGGTAGTTCTGGTGCAGCTTGTCCTCCGTCGCGGCGAACAGCAGCTCGGGGCTCTGGATGAGGGCAGCGATGAGCAGGGCCGAGCGCGAGACGTTGAAGATGGCGTCTTGATGCGGCACCGACTCAGGCTGCAGCGAGCGCGCGAGGGCGGTCGACATCGTGCTGGTCTGCGGCACGGCGACGAGCAGCGAGACCCCGCGGTGCACTGTCAGCCGCTTGTGGCGCGGGCCGTCGGGGGTGACCCAGGCGATGGTGAGACCGCCGAAGAGCGCCGGGGCGACGTTGTCGGGGTGCCCCTCGAGCTCGGTCGCCCGCGCGAGCAGGTCGTCGGGCGTCATCTCGACGATGCCCTCGAGCAGACCGCGCGCGGCCATGATGCCCGAGACGATCGCCGCGGCCGACGAGCCCATGCCGCGGCCGTGCGGGATCACGTTGTGGGCGACGAGCCGCAGACCCGGAAGGGCGATGCCGTGGTGGGCGAAGGTGTGCGCGATCGACCGGGCGACCAGGTTGGTCTCATCGGTGGGCACCTCGCCCGCTCCGACGCCGTTGACCTCGACGACGATGCCGGGCTCGTCGCGCACCGACACCTCGAGCTCGTCGTAGACCGACAGCGCGAGACCGAGGGTGTCGAAGCCCGGGCCGAGGTTGGCCGTGGTCGCGGGAACCTTCACGAGAGCCGTGCGCCCCGCGAGGCGCGGGTCGACGCCCGCGGACGCGGCGCTCACGCGGAGGCCTTCTGGAGGCCGAGCACGTCGGCCACCTGGGCGGTGTCGACCGGGACGACCGTCGGCGCGACCGTGCTGCCGTCAGCCCGGGTGAGGGCCCACTGCGGGTCTTTCAGGCCGTGACCGGTGACCGTCAGCACGACGGTGGCGCCGGCCGGGATGACCCCGGCCTCGCTGCGCTCGAGCAGGCCCGCGACCGAGATGGCCGAGGCGGGCTCGACGAAGATGCCGACCTCCTGCGAGAGCATCCGGTGCGCGGCGAGGATGCCCTCGTCGGTGATGGCGCCGAAGTAGCCGTTGCTGTCGTCGCGCGCGGCGAGCGCGAGCTCCCACGAGGCCGGGTTGCCGATGCGGATCGCGCTCGCGATCGTCTCGGGCTTGCGCACGGGCTCGCCGAGCACCATCGGGGCGCTGCCCGCGGCCTGGAACCCGAACATGCGCGGCAGCTTGGTCGTGACGCCGCGGTCGAGCTCTTCGCGGTAGCCGCGGTGGTAGGCGGTGTAGTTGCCCGCATTGCCGACGGGCAGGATGTGGAAGTCGGGCGCGTCCTCGAGCACCTCGACGACCTCGAAGGCACCCGTCTTCTGCCCCTCGATGCGGTCGGGGTTGACCGAGTTGACGAGGTGCACCGGGTAGTTGGCCGCGAGGTCGCGGGCGATGTCGAGGCAGTCGTCGAAGTTGCCCTCGATCTGGATGATCTCGGCCTTGTGCGCGACCGCCTGGCTGAGCTTGCCCATCGAGATCTTGCCCTCGGGCACGAGCACCGCGGCCGTGATGCCCGCGTGCGTCGCATACGCCGCGGCCGAGGCCGAGGTGTTGCCGGTCGAGGCGCAGATGACGGCCTTCGCCCCGTGCTCGACGGCCTTCGAGATGGCCATCGTCATGCCCCGGTCTTTGAACGACCCGGTCGGGTTCATGCCCTCGTACTTGACGAAGACGCGCGCCCCCGTGCGCTCGCTGAGGTAGCGCGCGGGGATGAGCGGCGTGCCGCCCTCGCCGAGCGTGATGATCGGGGTGGCCGCGCTGATGTCCAGCCGGTCTGCGTACTCGTGCAGGAGACCGCGCCACTGCTTCGCCATGTCAGAGTCCTTCTACTCGCAGCACGCTCGTCACGCTGTGGACGACGCTGCTGGTGCTCAGTGCCGCGACGGTGGCGGCGAGGTCGGCCTCGGAGGCCTCGTGGGTACCGATGACCAGGGTAGCCGCGCCGAGGGCCTGCCCCGCGCGCGCCGGGTCGACGGCGGGGTCGACGACCGAGACGGCCTGCTGCACCGTCTCGACCGACACACCGTGGCTCTGGAAGAGCGCCGCGATCACCGCGAGCACGCCCGGCTCGTCGGCGACCTGCAGGGCGATCTGGTAGCGGGTGGTGACGGCGCTGATGGGTAGCACCGGCAGGTCGGCGTGCGTGCTCTCGGCGACCCCCGGGCCCCCGACGACGTGGCGGCGCGCCGCCGACACGACGTCGCCGAGCACCGCCGACGCGGTCTGGATGCCCCCCGCGCCGGCCCCGTAGAACATGAGCGACCCGGCCGCCTCCGCCTCGACGAACACCGCGTTGTTGGCCCCGTGCACCGCCGCCAGCGGGTGCGAGAGCGGGATCAGCGCGGGGTGCACGCGCGCGCTCACGCCGCGCTGCCCCGTCGCCGGGTCGACGAGCTGCTCGCAGATGGCGAGCAGCTTGACGACGTAGCCCGCCTTGCGCGCCGCGACGACCTGCTCGAGGGTGACCTCGGTGATGCCCTCGCGGTACACGGCGTCGGCCGGCACGAGGGTGTGGAAGGCGAGGCTCGCGAGGATCGCGGCCTTCTGGGCCGCGTCGTAGCCGCCGACGTCGGCGGTCGGGTCGGCCTCGGCGTACCCGAGCGCGGTGGCCGTGGCGAGGGCTTCCTCCATCGACTCGCCGTGGGCATCCATGCGATCGAGGATGAAGTTGGTGGTGCCGTTGACGATGCCGAGGATGCGCTGCACGCGGTCGCCGGCCAGCGAGTCGCGCAGGGGTCGGATGATCGGGATCGCCCCACCGACGGCGGCCTCGTAGTAGAGCTGCGCGCCGACCTGGCCGGCGGCCTCGAACAGCTCGGGACCGTGGGTGGCGAGCAGGGCCTTGTTGGCGGTGATGACGTCGGCCCCCGAGGTGAGCGCCTGCAGGATGAGCGTGCGCGCCGGCTCGAGCCCTCCCATGACCTCGACGACGATGTCGGCGCCGAGGATGAGCGACTCGGCGTCGGTCGTCAGCAGCTCGCGCGGGATGTCGGTGTCGCGCTTCGCGTCGAGGCTGCGCACGGCGACACCGGCGAGCTCGATGCTCGCGCCGATGCGGGCGGCGAGCTCGTCGCGGTGCGTCAGCAGCTGGTCGGCGACCTGCGCGCCGACGCTGCCGGCGCCGAGCAGGGCGACGCGGAGGGGGCGGTATTCGATCACGGTGGGGGCTGTCCTCTCAGGAGAGCGCTGCGGGGGTGGTGGGGTCGGTGGCGGGGGTCGGGTTCAGCAGCACGTCGCGGCGCAGCAGGTCGGCCTCGGTCTCGCCGCGCACGATCACGCGGGCCCGGCCGTCGCGCACCGCGACCACGGCGGGGCGCGCGAGGTAGTTGTAGTTGCTGGCCAGCGAGAAGCAGTACGCGCCGGTGGCCGGAACCGCCACGAGGTCGTCGGGCCCGACGTCGGCGGGCAGGTACGCGTCGCGCACGACGATGTCGCCGCTCTCGCAGTGCTTGCCGGCGACGCGCACGAGCACGGGCTCCGCATCCGACGACCGCGACGCCACTGCGACGGAGTAGTCGGCGCTGTACAGGGCCGGCCGCGCGTTGTCGCTCATGCCGCCGTCGACGCTCAGGTAGCGCCGCACGGCCGAGCGGTCGTCGTCGAGCGCCACGACCACGTCTTTCTGCGTGCCGACGCGGTAGAGCGTCACGCCCGCGGGCCCGATGATGGTGCGGCCCGGCTCGACGGCGATGCGCGGCACCGGGATGCTCAGCTCACGGCACACGCCCGCCACGGCCTCGACCAGCGCGTCGGCGACCGGCTCGATCGCGGGCGCCTCGTCGGCCTCGACGTACGCGATGCCGAAGCCCCCGCCGAGGTTGAGCTCGGCGACGTCTCCCCCGCCGAGCAGCTCGGCGTGCACGGCGAGCAGACGCCGCGCCGCCTCGAGAAACCCGTCGACGGCGAGGATCTGCGAGCCGATGTGCGAGTGCAGGCCCAGGAAGCGCAGGCTCGCGTGCGCGCGGATCGCCGCCACCGCCGCCGGCGCGTCGGCGAGCGGGATGCCGAACTTCTGGTCTTCCCGCGCCGTCGCGAGGTACTCGTGGGTGTGGGCGTGCACGCCCGAGTTGATGCGCAGGCGCACCGGCTGCACCCGGCCGGGGTGCTGCGCGGCCGCCGCGACGCGCTCGATCTCGAGCAGCGAGTCGATGACGATCGCGCCGACACCGGCCGCGACCGCCCGGTCGATCTCGGCGGGCGACTTGTTGTTGCCGTGCAGCCCGAGACGGGCGGGCTCGACGCCCGCGGCGAGCGCGACCGCGAGCTCTCCGCCGCTGGCCACGTCGAGGTTGAGCCCGGCCTCGACCATCCAGCGGGCGACCTCGCCGCTGAGGAACGCCTTGCTCGCGTAGTACACGACGGCGCTCGTGCCGTGCCGCTCGGCGGCGGCGGCGAACGCGGCCCGGGTGCGGGCGGCGCGGGCGCGGGCATCCGCCTCATCGATCACGTAGAGCGGGGTGCCGTGCGCCGCGGCGAGCGTCGTGAGGGCGACGTCGCCGATGACGATCCCGCCGTCGGGGTCGCGGTGCGCGCTCGCCGGCCAGACGTGCGCGGGCAGCGCGGCACCGTCGACCGGCGGCACGAGCCACGACGGAGCAAGAGGGTTGGCGAGCACGGACGACCTCACAGGGCGACGTTCTACGGGGATGTGAGGCGAGCGAACCCGGATTGGTTCCTGAAGCCGCCGCCAGTTTACCCGCGCCGCGCTGGGCGTCGGATCGCGCGACGGCGCCCGATCAGGAGCAGGTGCCGAGGGTCGAGAACTCGGGGCCGCTGAGCGCCACGTCGGCGCCCTGGAAGACCACGAGCAGCTGCTCGTCGCCCACCTGCACGGCCGTCAGCGCGAGCGCCTGCGGCAGGTACTGCGCGACGCAGACGCGCTGCGAGGCGAACAGCGGTGCCACGATGTCGCCGAACTGCTGCTGCAGCTGTTCCGCGTCGAGCCGCTCGTCGCCGAGCACGACGCTCGACGGCGTGAAGGCCAGCTGCCCCTCTTCGACGGTCGGCGTCAGCCCGATGCCGATCGTGAACGGCACGCCGAACACGTCGAAGCCGGTCTCGAACCGGATCTCGCGGTCGTCGAGGCGCACGTCGGTCGCTACGGCGCCCGACAGCAGCCCGGCGAGCGCCGCGACATCGGCCTCGGCCACCTCGAACACGGCCTGCACCGAGTCGGTGGGCTGGGCCGTGTCGAGCGGGGTGCCCTCGGCGATCAGGGTGAGGTTGCCGCGCAGATCGCCGATCGCCAGCTCGGGAACGTCGACCGTGATGCGCTCGAAGCGTCCACCCGCTGCCTGCCACAGCACGGGCGGGCCGGCGATCGCGACGTCGACCGGATGGTCGGCCTCCAGCTGCAGCGCCGAGCGCACCTCCCCGGCGATGAGCGACTGGGCCTGGGCGCGCGCGACGGTCTCGGCGATGACCGCCGCGACGCCGAGCACGACGACGATGCTGATCACGACGATCGCTGCGACCAGGCCGCGCCGACGCGGGCGGGCGGGAGTCGGCGCCGCGGCGACCTCGGCCTCCGCCTCCGGGGCCGCCTGGTCTGGCGTCCCGGTGTCGTCGACGGCCGCGTTCGCACGCGCCTCGTCAGCGGGGGTCGGCTCGGTCGGGGTCGCGTCGGCCATGGTCACATCCGTTCGGGAGCGGAGACGCCGAGCAGGGTCAGGCCGTTGCGCAGCACCTGCCCGGTCGCATCGTTGAGCCACAGGCGTGTGGCGTGGAGGGGACCGACCGGCTCGTCGCCCTGCGGCGCGACCCGGCAGGTGTCGTACCAGCGGTGGTACGACGCGGCGAGCTCTTCGAGGTAGCGCGCGACGCGGTGCGGCTCGCGCAGCGTCGCCGCCTGGGCGACGATGCGCGGAAACTCGGCGAGCGCGCCGAGCAGCACGCTCTCGGTCTCGTCGGTCAGCAGCTCTCCGGCGAACACCGAGCGGTCGACACCCGCCGCCGCCGCGTTGCGCGCGACCTGGTGGGTGCGGGCGTGCGCGTACTGCACGTAGAACACCGGGTTGTCGTTGGTGCGCTTGCGCAGCAGCTCGGGGTCGAGTGTGAGCGGCGAATCAGCCGGGTAGCGCGCGAGCGAGTAGCGCAGCGCGTCGGTGCCGAGCCACTCGCGCAGGTCGTTGAGCTCGATGATGTTGCCGGCCCGCTTCGACAGGCGCGCGCCGTTGACCATGACGAGCTGCCCGATGAGCACCTCGATGTCGCGCTCGGGGTCGTCGCCCGCGGCTCCGGCGAGCGCCTTGAGGCGGTGCACGTAGCCGTGGTGGTCGGCGCCGAGCAGATAGATCTTGTGGGCGAAGCCGCGGTCGCTCTTCGAGAGGTAGTAGGCGGCGTCGGCGGCGAAGTAGGTGTAGACACCGTTGCCGCGCTTGATCACCCGGTCTTTGTCGTCGCCGAAGTCGGTCGTGCGCACCCAGATCGCGTCGTCAGCATCGAACACGTGCCCCTGCGCCCGCAGGCGGTCGACCGCCTCATCGATGCGGCTCTGCCCGGTCGCGGTGTCGACCGCGTGCAGCACGCGCTCGCTGAACCACACGTCGAAGTGCACGTTGAAGGCGGCGAGCGACTCGCGGATCTCCTCCAGCTGCCAGCCGTAGCCGAGCTCGCGCGCGATCGCGACCGCCTCGCTGCGGGGCAGGGTGGCGAGGTCGGGGCGCTCGGCGAGAGCGCGCATCCCGAGCACCTGGATGTACTCGCCCGGGTAGCCGTTCTCGGGGGCGGGCTCGCCGAGGGCGGCGGCCAGCACCGACTCGCCGAAGACGTCCATCTGCGCGCCGGCGTCGTTGACGTAGAACTCGCTGACGGGGGCCGCTCCGCTGGCCTTCAGCACGCGGGCGAGCGAGTCGCCGAGCGCCGCCCAGCGGGTGTGGCCGATGTGCAGGGGGCCGGTGGGGTTGGCCGACACGAACTCGAGGTTGATCGTCTGCCCGAGCAGGGTCTCATTGTGGCCGTAGGCATCGCCCTGCTCGACGACCGTGCGGGCGAGCTCGCTCGCGGCCGCGGCGTCGAGAGTGATGTTGAGAAAGCCCGGGCCGGCGACGTCGACCGCCGCGACACCGGCGATCGCCAGGATGCCCGGCACGAGCTCGTCCGCGAACTGGCGCGGGGGCATCCCGACCGTCTTCGCGGTCTTGAGCGCGACCGAGGTCGCCCAGTCGCCGTGATCGCGGTTGCGCGGCCGCTCGAGCGCGATGTCGCCCACGGTGAGCGCCGCGGCCGCCGCCGCGTCGCGTCGCTCGACCGCGCTGACGACGACGGCGAGCAGGGCGGCGGCAAGCTGGTCGGGGTTCACGAGGGTCGATCCTATCGGCGCGGCGCGAGGCTCAGCCGAGGCGGCTCAGCCGAGCGCGATGAGCGCCTCGACCTGCTCGTCGAGCGGCGCATCCGCCTCGGCGTGCACGTGAAGCCGGTGCAGGGTCAGCGACGAGCCGTCGTTGGCGAGGAAGGCCGTGTCGGCGGCATCACGACCCGTGGCGATGCGCAGCATGCCGGCGCGGGGCGCGAGGCCCGTCGCGTCGACCACCACCCAGCGATCGTCGACGACGGTCTCGACGACGGCGTGGAAGTCCATCGGCTGCAGCTCGGGCGCGTACACCGACACCACGCGCGCCGGCAGGTCGGTGGCGCGCAGCAGCCCGGCCAGCAGGTGCGCGAAGTCGCGGCACACCCCCTGACCCGTCTCCAGGATCTCGGGCAGCCCGTCGGTCGGCGCCGTCGAGCCGGGGGTGTACCGCAGCAGCTCGCGCGTGAGCGCTCGGGCGGCCGCGACGCGCTCGCGCGGCGGCATCGCGATGAGCCGCTCGACCGCGGCGGCGTCGACGAGCGGGCCGGCGAGCTCATCGGATTGCACGTAGCGGCTGGGGCGCACGGCCAGGATGCGCTCCGCATCCTGCACCGCCACCGGCGTCGCCCGCCCGCGGGCCGTGGCCTCGTAGCGCACCGCGAGGTCGCCCGCCGGCAGCGCGGCGGTGTGCCAGCGCGTGCCCGCGGGCCCGATCGTCTCGACGACCTCGACCGGCGAGCCGTCGAGCGAGACCCGCAGCGACTCCTGCAGCGCGAGACCCGGCGCGTGCGCCACCGCGACGGCGAGCACGATCGTCGTCGGCTCGCCGAGCGTGGCCTCGAGGGCGCTGCTCACCCGGCGCGTGAGCGTCGTCGTGGCGGCGGTCTCAGCGTGCGGCGCGACGGTCGACATGGCGCCAGCCTGGCACGGCACCGCGACCCGCGCGAGACCCGCTAGGCTGATTGAGCCTCCGTAGCTCAGGGGATAGAGCATCAGTTTCCGGTACTGAGGGTCGCAGGTTCGAATCCTGTCGGGGGCGCGGTTCCTATTGCTGCGCCGCCGCTCCTGCGGCGCAGCGTCCGCTTCCGCGGCACGAGCGCGGTCGCGCCGCTGCGCGGTCTCGGCTCGGGCTAATCGGCGCCGCGGTTCTGGCGGCGCACCGGCTTCGGCGCGCGGCCTCCGAGGAACGACCTCCGAGGGTCGACCACGAAACCCTGCCGCAGCGCTTGACGGCCGATGAGCATCCGGAAGCCCATCGCGTCGCGGTTGCTCAGTGTCATCTCGGCCGTGATGGTGCGGCCGATGAGCGTGATGTCCATCAGCACGACGATGCGCTCCTCGGCGTGACCGGATGAGCTGCGCACCAGGCGGCGGTCGTGCACGGGGCACTCGACGGTCACGATGTCGGCGGCCGACCGCTGCCAGGGGTGCAGCCGGAACCGCACCCGCTCGACCCCGTCAGGGCCCGCCGGCAGCGGCTCGATGTCGAAGGCGTGCACGCTCGAGGTGCGGGCGCCGGTGTCGAGCTTGGCCTTGATCCAGGGCACCCCCGCCGAGGGCAGGGCGACCCATTCGCGCCACCCCGCGATGGTGGTTGAATGGGCGGGCTCAGTCACACCCTCATCTTGTCAGGGGCGCCCCATGAAACTCGCCATTCTCTCGCGTGCCCCGCACTCGTACTCGACCGGGCGGCTGCGCGCGGCGGCCGAGCAGCGCGGCCATCGCGTGAAGGTGCTCAACACCCTGCGCTTCGCCGTCGACCTGACCGGGCCCGAGCCCGACCTCAACTACCGCGGCAAGCCGCTGTCGACCTACGACGCGATCCTGCCCCGCATCGGCAACTCGATCACCTACTTCGGCACGGCCGTCGTGCGGCAGTTCGAGCAGATGGATGTCTTCACCCCCAACACCGCCAACGGCATCAGCAACGCCCGCGACAAGCTGCGAGCCACGCAGATTCTGAGCCGCCACGGCATCGGGATGCCCGCCACCGCCTTCGTGCGCAACCGCGCCGACGTGCGCCCCGCCATCGAGCGCGTCGGCGGCGCACCGGTGGTGATCAAGCTGCTCGAGGGCACGCAGGGCATCGGCGTGATCCTCGCCCCCCAGGCCAAGGTCGCCGAGGCCATCATCGAGACGCTGCACTCGACGAACCAGAACGTGCTCATTCAGCAGTTCATCGCCGAGAGCCGCGGCCGCGACATCCGTGCCCTCGTCGTGGGCGATCGCGTCGTCGCGGCGATGCGCCGCACCGCCGACGGCGACGAGTTCCGGTCGAACGTGCACCGCGGCGGCTCGGTCGAGGCCGTGTCGCTGAGCCCCGAGTACGAGCGGGCCGCCGTACGGTCGGCGCAGATCATGGGCCTGCGGGTCGCCGGCGTCGACATGCTCGAGGGCAACGAGGGGCCACTGGTGATGGAGGTCAACTCCTCCCCCGGCCTCGAGGGCATCGAGCGCGCGACCAAGCTCGACGTCGCCGGCGCGATCATCGACTACATCTCGCACGAGGTCGCCTTCCCCGACATCGACGTGCGGCAGCGGCTGTCGGTGTCGACGGGCTACGGCGTGGCCGAGCTCGTCGTGCACGCGGGGGCCGACATCGTGGGCAAGCCGCTCGGCGAGGCGGGCATCCTCGACCGCGACATCACGGTGCTGACGCTCAATCGCGGCACGACCGTGATTCCGAACCCGCGCCGCTCGCAGGTGCTGCAGGCGGAGGACCGCCTGCTGTGCTTCGGGCGCATGGAGGAGATGCGGTCGATGACCCCCAGCCGGCGCCGCCGCCGCGCGGCCGTGCGCAAGCTGCCGAAAGACGCCGCGCCGAGCGCCTGAGCCCTGCCGCTCGGCGCCGGCTACTGCTCGGCGTCGGCCGCGTGGCTCTCGAGGAACCGGTAGAGCTCGAGGTCGTCGACACCCGGGAAGGTGCCGCTCGGCAGCGGCGACAGGATGTGCGCGTGCAGCTTCGCGCTCGTCCAGACCTTGCCCTTCCAGCGGGTCGCGAGCTCGCCGTCGGGCCGCTTGCAGCACGTCGGGTCGGGGCACGTCGAGCGGTGGCGGTTGACCGTGTCGCGGCCGCGGAACCACTTCGAGTCGGCGAACGGCACCCCGACCGTGATCGAGAACTCGTCGCTGGCGCTCGTACCGATCTGCGTCGACTCCCAGAACGTGCCCTCGGGGGTGTCGGTGTACTGGTAGTACTCGGTCGTGCGGTTCGTGCGCGCGAAGGCCGCACGGGCGCTCCATTTGCGGCACACCAGCTGCCCCTCGGTCGAGCCCGTGACATCGACGGGGAGGCGCAGCCCATCGTTCTCGTACGCCTTGTAGACCGCACCGTCGTCGCCGACCCGCAAGAAGTGCACGGTCAGGTCGAGGTGGCTGGTGGCGAGGTTGGTGAACCGCAGCGCCGCGGCCTCGTGGGTGACGCCGAACGCGTCGCGGAAGTCTTCGACCGCGATGTTGCGGTCGGCCTTGGCCTGGCTGAGGAACGCGACCGACTGCTCGCGCGGCATGAGGCAGGCCGCCGCGAAGTAGTTGATCTCGAGCCGCTGGCGCAGGAACTCGGCGTAGCTCGTCGGCACCTCGTGCCCGAGCAGCCGGTGCGCGATGGCCTGCAGGGCCATCGATCGCAGACCGTGCCCGCCGGGGATCGACGCGGGCGGCAGGTAGATGCGGCCGTTGTCGAGATCGGTGACCGACCGGGCCGAGTGCGGCAGGTCGTTGACGTAGACGAGCTCGAAGCCGAGCTTCTGCGCCATGAGGCCGACTTCGCGGTGGGTGAGCGCGCCGCTCACGTGGCCCGACTCGCGCACCACCTGCTGAGCGAGCTCCTCGATGTCGGGCAGGTAGTTGTCGAGCGTGCGCATGTGCAGGCGCTGCGCGGTGTTGGCGCGGCGGGCCTCCTCGGGCGTCGCGATGGCCTGGCGCTCGCGCTCGAGCAGGGCGCGATGCAGGCCGACGAGCGACTCGAGCACGTCGTCCGGCATCGACCGGCCCGCGCGCACGACCGGCAGGCCGAGCCCGGCGTAGTGCGGGCTGCGCTGCGCGCGCTCGAGCTCGATCTCGAGGGCGGCGCGCGGCGTCGGCGGCGTGGTGTCGAGCAGGTCGGCGAGCGTCACCCCCAGCTCGGTGCCGATCGCGGTCAGCAGCGTCACGCGCGGCTCGCGCCGTCCGTTCTCCATGAGCGAGAGCTGGCTGCCGGCGACACCGACGCGGTCGCCGAGCTGGTCGAGGGTCAGGCCCGCCGCGGTGCGGTAGTGCCGGATGCGCTGGCCGAGGGTCACGAGGTCGCTCACGGCTTGACCATATCGAAAGAACGGCTGTTCTTTCCACTCGATTCGGGCTGAACCACCCGCTGAGGAGGGCCAGCATGGGGATATCGCAGGAAATCTCGTGAGGGAGACCGCCATGACACTGCTCGACCGCCCCCGCACCACCGGCCCTGTTCCCGTGGTCGCCGCGCGCACCGCCGCGCCCGTCGCCGAGCGCGTCGTCGTGCGCCCCGCCGAGGTGCAGGCCTGGGTGGCCGAGCAGGCCGCCCTGCTCGAGCCCGCCGAGATCGTCTGGGTCGACGGCTCGACGCGCGAGCGCCACGAGCTGCTGCAGCTGCTCGTCACCAACGGCACCATCGAGCAGCTGAACCCCGACCTGCGCCCCTACTCGTTCATCGCGCGCTCGGCCGAGAGCGACGTCGCCCGGCTCGAGAGCCGCACCTTCATCTGCACCGACGACGAGGCCGACGCCGGCCCGACCAACAACTGGCGCGAGCCGGCCGCGATGCGCGCCGAGCTGCGGGGCGTGTTCCGCGGCGCCATGCGCGGGCGCACGATGTACGTCGTGCCCTTCGCGATGGGCCCCATCGGGTCGCCCATGGCGCGGTTCGGCGTGCAGCTGACCGACTCGCCGTACGTCGTCGTGAGCGTCGGCACCATGACCCGCATGGGGGATGCCGCGCTCGAGCAGATCGCCCGCGGAGCATCCTGGGTGCCCGCCGTGCACAGCGTCGGCGCACCGCTCGCCCCGGGCCAGGCCGACGTGCCGTGGCCCTGCAACGACACCAAGTACATCGTGCACTTCCCCGAGACCCGCGAGATCTGGTCGTACGGCTCGGCCTACGGCGGCAACGCGATCCTCGCCAAGAAGGCCTACGCGCTGCGCATCGCCTCGGTCATGGCCCGCGAGGAGGGCTGGCTCGCCGAGCACATGCTGCTCATCAAGGTCACCCCGCCGACCGGGCGCAGCTACCACTTCGCCGCGGCCTTCCCGAGCGCGTGCGGCAAGACGAACATGGCGATGATGACGCCGACCCTGCCCGGCTGGACGGTCGAGACCATCGGCGACGACATCGCCTGGCTGTGGATCGGCGCCGACGGCCGCCTGCGCGCCATCAACCCCGAGGCCGGCTTCTTCGGCGTGGCGCCCGGCACCGGCCTGCGCACCAACCCCACCGCGGTCGACGCGCTGTGGGGCAACACGATCTTCACGAACGTCGCCACGACCCCCGAGGGCGACGTGTGGTGGGAGGGGCTCACCGATGAGAAGCCCGCCAGCCTGACGGACTGGCGCGGCGAGCAGTGGACCCCCGCGAGCGGCCGCCCGGCCGCCCACCCGAACTCCCGATTCACCGTGTCGGCCCGGCAGTGCCCCTCGATCGCCGAGGACTGGGACGACCCGGAGGGCGTCGTGATCGACGCCATCATCTTCGGCGGCCGCCGAGCCAGCAACGTGCCCTTGGTGGTAGAGGCGCGCGACTGGGATCACGGTGTCTTCATGGGCGCCACGATCGCTTCCGAGCAGACGGCGGCCGCCGAAGGCACCGTCGGCGAGCTGCGCCGCGACCCGTTCGCGATGCTGCCCTTCGCCGGCTACAACATGGCCGACTACTTCGCGCACTGGCTCGACTTCGGTCGCCGGCTGCGGCGGTCGGCCCGGGTGCCGCGCGTGTTCCAGGTGAACTGGTTCCGGAAGGGCGCCGACGGCTCGTTCCTCTGGCCGGGCTTCGGCGACAACGCCCGCGTTCTCGAGTGGATGGTGGCGCGCATCGACGGCCAGGTCGGCGCGGTCGACTCGCCGATCGGCTCGCTGCCGATGCCGGGTGGTCTCACCCTCGACGGCATCGAGATCGATGACGCCGCGCTCGAGGAGCTCTTCCGCGTCGACCCCGAGGCCTTCCTGGCGGAAGCGGACGACATCGAGCGCTTCTTCGCGAGCTTCGGCGAGCGCCTGCCGGTCGAGCTGCAGCGGCAGCTCGCGCTGCTGCGCGGGCGCCTCGAGGCCGCGCGCGGCTGAGGCCACCGCATCCCCGATCTGCCCTCCCCCAACGTTCTCGGGCGTTCCGTCGTCTGAGAGGGTGAGACCGCGCTCTCGCGCGGTTCTGGAAGGGTATGTCCGGTGCGCACCCGCGCGCCGGGGAGGGCAGGACGGTGCCGACGCAGCAGGCGGAGTGGGAGCGCACGCTCGCGACGCTCGTCGCCGAGCGCGGCGACGCCCTGACGCGCTACGCGTACATCCTGTGCGGCAACGCCGACGATGCCGCCGACCTCGTGCAGACCGGGCTCGTCGCCACCTTCGGCCGCCTGCGCAACGGCTTCGCCATCGAGCGCGCCGAAGCATACGTGCGGCGGGCGATCGCGAGCGCCTGGCTCGACCGCGGCCGGCGCGCGGCGCGGTGGCGGGCGGCGGCCCCGCTGCTCGCGCGCGCCGAGCTGGCCGAGGCTCCCGACGCGGCGACGGATGCGCGCATCGACCTGCGCGCGCAGCTCGACGGCCTGAGCCCCCGCGAGCGGGCGTGCGTCGTGCTGCGCTACTACGGCGACCTGAAGGTCGACGACATCGCCGCCGACCTCGGCATCAGCGCCGGGGCGGTCAAGCGCTATCTGAGCGACGGGCTCGCGAAGCTCGCGACCGCGCTCGCCGAGCCCGGAGGAGGGCGCAATGTCCGGCTTGGATGACCTCGGGCGCGCGCTGCGCGACGATGCGGCGGCGAACGCGCCGCGCGCATCCGCCATCGATGTGGAGGCGGTGGCCCGCGCCGCCCGCGCGCGACGCCGCCCGCGCCTGATCGGCGTCGGCGCGCTCGCGCTCGTCGGCAGCCTCGGGCTCGGCGGTCTCGCGGTGGGCGCGCTCGCGCCGCCCGCCCTCATCGCGGCGGGCGAGTCGGCCGACGCTCCGGCCGGAGACGCCCTGGCCCCCGACGCACAGCCCGAGTCGCTCGGCACGACTGACGGCGGAGGGGCGGCGCCCGAGGGCGACGACCTCGCGCGCGTCGACGCCCTGGCCTGCGGCGCCCCCGTCGACGACGCCGCCGACGGTGACCCGCGCCTGCGCCTCGACGCCACGCTGCCGTCGAGCGTCGAGAGCGGCATCGGGCAGTTCGGCACGACCGAGCCGCCGTCGGCGAGCGGGGTCGTGCGCATCATCAACGAGACCGACACCGTGCAGCTCGTGCAGACGCGCTCGGCCGCATCCGCCGCCCTCGTGCGCGACGGGCTGATCGTCGGCGAGGGCACGATCGTGGCGGATGTCGCTCTGTCGGCCGCGCTCGACCCGGGCGTCTCTCTCGATGTGCCCGTGTCGCTGCTCACCGTGTCGTGCCAGGACGGCAGCCCGCTGCCGGCGGGCGACTACAGCGTTCTGGTCAGCGTCGAGGTCGCAGTGAGCCCTGGCGAAGCCCTCCTGAGCCTGCTGACGCTCGCCGGCCCGCTGCGCGTCGAGTGACACGGCGGGCCGCGATGGTGTCGAGATCCGCTCGACGCGCGGCTACCCCTGCTGGCTAGAATCGCGGCACCAGCACCGCCGCGCTCTGCGACGGCGCCGTCACCCGAACCGGCGGAGGGCACGCGATGACGCAGCGGCAGGCAACGACGCGGGATGCGCGCTCGCGCCGCGCCCGGGCCCTCACGGTCGGCGCTCTCGCCGCCGGCCTGCTGCTCGCCTCCGCGACGCCCGCCGTGGCGGCTCCCCCGACCGACCTCGATGGCGCCTACGTGCTCGACCAGGTCGGGGTGCTCGAGGGCGACGAGCAGCGGGTGCAAGACGCGATCGATCGGCTGTTCGATGCCGGCGGCTCGCTCTTCGTCATCGTGGTCGAGCGCTTCGACGATGCCCTCGACAGCACCGACTGGGTCGACCAGTCGGCATCGCTCTCGGGCCTCGGCGATCGTGACGCCCTGCTCGCGATCGCCGTCGACGACCGCCTCTACGACTCGAGCGTCGGCCTGGAGTTTCCGGCGACCGATGCGCAGCTGGCCGACGCCGAGCAGGCCCTCGTCGCCGAGCTGCGCGACGACCGCTGGGCCGACGGCATCATCGCCTACGCCGACGCGCTGACCGCGGCCCTGACCGCCGTGGAGGAACCCGTCGACACGCCGGAGGAGCCCGGAACCGACGACCCCGGAACGACGCCGCCGGCGGGTGAGGAGGCGGCCGACGAGGGCGGGGGCATCCCGATCGTGCCGATCGCGCTCGGGGCGGGCGGCATCGGCATCGCCTGGTACCTGATCGCCCGCGCGCGCCGCAAGAAGGGCCCCGTCACGGCCGCCGTCGACCGGCAGTCGATCGCCGAGCTCGACCAGACGGCCTCGCGCCGCCTCGTGCAGGTCGACGACGCGCTCACCACCAGCGAGCAGGAGCTCGGGTTCGCCGAGGCCCAGTTCGGAGCGGCCCCCACCGAGGGGTTCCGCACGGCGCTGACGCGCGCGAAAGAGCTGGTCGCCGAGGCGTTCCGACTGCGGCGCGAGCTCGATGACGAGAACCCCGAGACCGACGAGCAGAAGCGCGCGACGCTGCTCGCGATCATCACCGCGTGCGATGAGGCCGACGACCTGCTCGAAGCGCAGGAGGAGGCCTTCGAGGCCCTGCGCGATGTCGAGAGCGACCTGCCCGCGGCGATCGCCGAGGTCACGAAAGGTCGCGGGGCCGCCCCGGCCGCGATCGAGACCGCCGCGTCCACGGTCGAGCGTCTGCGCGGCGAGTTCGCGGCGAGCGCCCTCGCGAGCGTGACGGATGCTCCCGCTCAGGCCCGCCGCCTGCTCGCGCTCATCGACACCGAGCTCGCCGAGGCCGCGCAGAAGCAGACGGCCGGCTCGACGAGCGAGGCCGCGATCGATGTGCGCTCGGCGCAGCTGGCCCTCGCGCAGCTGACCGCCGCGACGGCGAGCGTGCAGTCGCTCGCGGACAACCTGGCGGCGGCCCGCACCGCTCTGGTGGCCCAGCAGGACGACCTGCGGTCGGGCATCGCCGCGGCGGCCGGCCTCGACGCCGGCGCGGCGGGGGCGGCCCTCGCGAGCGCGGTCACGGCCGCCGAGAAGGCTCTCGCGGCAGCGCCCGCCGACGACCCGATCGCCGCGCTCGAGCGCATCGTGGTGGCCGACCGCGCGCTCGACACCGCCCTGGCGGGCGCGCGCGAGGAGGCGGAGCGGCGCGCCAAGGCCGAGGCCGCGCTGGAGCGCACGCTCGCCTCGGCGTCGGCGCGCATCCAGACCGCCGCCGACTTCATCGCCGCGAATCGCGGCACCATCGGCGCGGCCGCCCGTTCACGGCTGGCCGAGGCGCAGGCGCAGGAATCGCTGGCGCTGCAGCAGCAGGCGAGCGACCCCGCCGCGGCGCTGCAGGCGGCGCAGCGGGCGCTCGACCACGCCGGGCAGGCGATGCAGGCGGCCGAGGGCGACCGGCAGGCGGCGCTCGCGCCGAGCGGCCCGATCGGCGGACTCGGCGGCAGCGGCGGCTCGGGCGTCGGCGACGCGATCATCGGCGGCCTCATCGGCGGCCTGCTGAGCGGGGGCGGCGGCGGACGCTCCGGCGGCGGCTTCGGCGGCGGGTTCGGAGGCGGCGGCTCACGACCGCGCTTCGGCGGCAGCGGGGGTCGCCCCTCGGGTGGCGCGCGCCGGTCATCCGCCCCCCGTTCCTCCGGTCGCCGCGGAGGCGGCGGCCGCTTCTGACACCCCCCTCGACCCGACCTCGAGACCAGCGAACCACCGACAGGAAGGCACCACACATGAGCAAGCAGTCCATCTTCGGCCGCATCGCCCAGCTGGCGAAGGCCAACATCCACGCGCTGCTCGACGCGGCGGAAGACCCCGAGAAGATGCTCGACCAGATGGTGCGCGACTACACCGCGAGCATCCAGGAGGCCGAGGCGGCCATCGCGCAGACGATCGGCAACCTTCGCCTGCTCGAGCAGGACTACGCGGAGGATGTCGCGGCCGCGCAGGACTGGGGCCGCAAGGCCGTCGCCGCGAGCACCAAGGCCGACGAGCTGCGGGCCGCGGGCAACACCGCCGACGCCGACAAGTTCGACAACCTCGCGAAGGTGGCTCTCGGCAAGCAGCTGCAGGCCGAGAGCGAGGCGAAGGCCGTCGAGCCGACGATCGCCAGCCAGACCGAGATCGTCGACAAGCTCAAGGGCGGCCTCGAGGCGATGAAGGGCAAGCTCAACGAGCTGCGCTCGCAGCGCGACCAGCTGATCGCCCGCGCCAAGATCGCCGACGCGCAGAGCCAGGTCATCGACGCCGTGAAGAGCATCGACATCATGGACCCGACGAGCGAGCTGGGCCGCTTCGAGGAGAAGATCCGCCGCGAGGAGGCCAAGGTGCTCGGGCAGCAGGAGCTCGCGGCGTCGACCCTCGACGCGCAGTTCGAGTCGCTGGAGGACCTCGGCACCCAGACCGAGATCGAGGCGCGCCTCGCCGCCCTCAAGTCGGGCGGCGCGCAGCAGGCCATCGGCCAGTAGGGGCTGACGACCATCAGCACCTCCTCGGGCCCGGGGCACGCCGCGCCGGCGGCCCCGGGCTCCGCTCTCCCCCGCGCCGCCGCGCGCCTGCAGGGCGTCGACGCCGCGCGGGGGCTCGCCGTGCTCGGCATGATGGCCGCCCACACCTGGCCGCGCGGCGCCGAGCCCGCTGAGCTGCTCGTCGACGGCCGCCCCTCGGTGCTCTTCGCCGTCGTTGCCGGGGTCGCGCTCGGCCTCATCAGCGGCGGCGACGCTCCCCCGACGGCCCACCGCGGGCGCGCGCGGGCCCGGTTGGCGCTGCGCGCGGTGCTGCTGCTGATGGCGGGCGTGCTGCTGTGGATGCTCCCCAGCGGCATCGCGATCATCCTCGACGCTTACGGCCTCCTGTTCCTGCTGCTCGTGCCGCTGCTGTTCGCCGGGCGGGCGGTGATCGCGGCGACCGCCGCGGCCCTGCTCGTCACCGCGCCGCTCGTGCGCGACCGCGTCGTCGAGCTCACCGGCCTCGGCCCGAGCGGACCGGTCGCAGCGGCCGACGCCGGCTCACTCGCCCTCGACTGGCTGGTGACCGGCTACTACCCGGTGCTGCTCTGGCTGCCGCTGCTGCTGGCGGGCCTGCTCGCCGCGCGCAGCGGGCTGCAGCATCGCCGCGTGCGGCTGCTCATGCTCGGCCTCGGCGCGACCGCGAGCCTCGCCGGCTACGGCGCCGCGGCCGTGCTGCCGGGGGTGGACGCGACCGCGCACAGCGGCACGACGGCCGAGCTGCTCGGCGCGGGCGGCCTGGCGATCGCGATCATCGGCGGCGCGCTGCTGCTGCTCGACAGACCGGGAACACCGCGCGCGGTCGCGCTCGCTGGCGCGCCGCTCGCCGCGCTCGGACGCGTGGCGCTGACCGTGTACGTCGGCCATGTGGTGGTGATCGCCCTGCTCGAGCCGCTCGGCCCCGCGGGGCTGTTCGAGCCCGCGGTGGGCATCCCGCTGCTGATCGTGCTCGCGATCGCGGGCATCGCCCTCGGGCTGGTGTGCGACCGCCTCGGCCGGCGCGGACCGCTCGAGGCCGCTCTGGCGGGCACGATCGATGCCGCCCTGCCGCGACGCAGCCCGAGTGCCAGACTGGGCGCATGAGCAGCACCTTCCTCGTCGTACCGCAGTGGCAGGGTTCGGGCTCGTCGCGGGCGATGCGGCTGGTCGACGGGGCCGCCGCGATCCGCGGCGACCTGCCGAGCGCCGCGACGCGCCTCATCGAGGTGCCGCTCGAGGCGGGCGACACCGAGGGCACGGGCATCCATCGGTTCAGTGCGATCCGGCTGGTGCGCGAGCGGCTGCAGCAGGCCCTCGCCGAGCTCGACGAGCCGGCCGTCGTGATCGGCGGCGACTGCGGGGTCGAGTACGCCCCCGTCGAGCACGTCGCGCGGCAGGGGCGGGTCATCCTGCTGTGGGCCGACGCGCACGCCGACCTCAACACGGCCGAGACCTCGCCGAGCGGCGCCTTCCACGGCATGGTGCTGCGCGCGATGATCGACGACGGTCTCGTCGACCCCGCCGACGTGCTGCTGCTCGGCGTGCGCGCGCTCGACGACGCCGAGGCCGCGTTCATCGCGGAGGCCGGGCTGCGATCGGTGGCGGCCGACGAGGTCGGCTCCGTGGTCGCCGAGCGGGCGGATGCGGCGCGCGCCCTCGGCGTCGAGCCCGTGCTCTACGCCCACATCGATCTCGACGTGCTCGACCCGGGGGTGTTCGCCGGGGTGGGGTTTCCGACCCCGTTCGGGCTGGCGCTCGACGATGTCACGGCCGCGATCGCCGCCGCGCGCGCCGCGCTTCCGCTCGCCGGTGCGGGCGTCACCGAGTTCGCGCCCTCCGGTGACGCCGAGTCGCTCGGCGACGACCTCTCGGTGATTCTGCGCATCCTGGCGGCCCTCACGCGCTGAGTGATCGTCGGTCGCCGACAAAGCCCGCTGACACGAACCAGCCCCGCACTACGCTGGCGCGCATGACTGCGACCTCCTCCCCTGACGCCGCCGCCGAGACCCCCCGCGTGACCGTCGAGCGCGACGGGCACACGCTGCTGATCGGGCTCAACCGCGCCGACAAGCGCAACGCCGCCGATGTCGCGATGCTCGAGCAGCTCGCGCTCGCCTACGGTGAGCTCGACCGCGATCCCGAGCTGCGGGTCGGTGTCGTCTTCGCCCACGGCGACCACTTCACGGGAGGGCTCGACCTCGCCGACGTGGCCCCGCGCATCGGGCCGAACGGGCTCGCCATGGTGCCCGAGGGCGGCATCCACCCGTGGGGCATGGACGGCTCGCGCGTGCGCAAGCCGGTCGTGCTCGCCGTGCAGGGCACGTGCCTGACGCTCGGCATCGAGCTGGCGCTCGCGAGCGACATCGTGATCGCCGCGAGCGACACGGTCTTCGCGCAGCTCGAGGTCGCGCGGGCGATCCTGCCCTTCGGCGGCGCGACCACCCGCTTCGCCGCGGCCGCCGGCTGGGGCAGCGCGATGCGCTGGATGCTCACCGGCGACCGCTTCGACGCCGCCGAGGCGCACCGCATGGGTCTCGTGCAGGAGGTCGTCGAGCCGGGCACGCAGCTCGCCCGCGCCCGCGAGCTGGCGGCCCGCATCGCCGCGCAGGCGCCGCTCGCCGTTCAGGCCACGCTCGCCAATGCCCGGCTCGCGGTGCGCGAGGGCCATGCAGCCGCCGAGGCCCAGCTGCCGGGCGAGCTGGTGCGCCTCGTGCAGACCGAGGATGCCCGCATCGGCATGCAGGCATTTCTCACTCGCACCGAGCCGGAGTTCGTGGGACGGTAGGGCCATGCCCGCGCTGACCGCCACCGCCGCCACCGACTTCCCGCCCAGCGACACCTACGACCTGGTGGTGATCGGCGCCGGCGCGGTCGGAGAGAACGTGGCCGACCGCGCGGTGCAGGGCGGGTTGAGCGTGCTCATCGTCGAGAGCGAGCTCGTGGGCGGCGAGTGCTCGTACTGGGCCTGCATGCCCTCGAAAGCGCTGCTGCGCGCGGGCAGCGTGCTGCGCGCCGCCCACGCGGTCGCCGGGGCCCGCGCGGCGATCACCGGGTCGCCGGATGCCCGCGCAGTGCTCGGCCGCCGGGACGAGGTCGCCGCCCACTGGGACGACGCGGGCCAGGTGCGCTGGCTGCAGAAGGCGGGCATCGCCCTCGCGCGCGGAACGGCACGGCTCGACGGCGAGCGCCGGGTCGCCATCACCGCAGCCGACGGCTCGACGCGCGCCGTGACCGCGACCCACGCGGTGGCGATCTGCACCGGCTCGCGGGCGGCGATGCCGCCCATCGACGGTCTCGCCGCCGCGCGGCCGTGGACCTCGCGCGAGATCACGAGCACCGAGCACGTTCCCGCGCGACTCGCCATCATCGGCGGCGGCGTGGTCGGGTGCGAGATGGCCACGGCCTTCACGAGCCTCGGCAGCCGCGTCACCCTGCTCGCCCGCAGCGGGCTGCTGGCCGAGGTCGAGCCGTTCGCCGGCGAGGCGGTCGCCGCCCAGTTGCGCGACGACGGCGCCGAGGTGCTGCTCGGCACCACTCCCGAGCGCGTCGACCGGCGCGACGACGGCACGGTCGCCCTCACGCTGCCGGGCGGACGGGTGCTCGAGGTCGACGAGCTCGTCGTCGCGACGGGTCGCGCTGCCGCCACCGACGACCTCGGGCTCGAGACGATCGGCCTCGAGCCCGGCCGCTGGCTCGAGGTGGACGACACCCTGCGGGTGCGCGGCCACGACTGGCTCTACGCCGTCGGCGACGTCAACCGCCGGGCACTGCTCACCCATCAGGGCAAGTACCAGGCCCGGGCCGCGGGCGACGTGATCGCGGCGCGCGCGAGCGGCGCATCCGTCGACGACGCCCCGTGGGGCGCGCATGTCGCCACCGCGGATCATGACGCGGTGCCGCAGGTGACCTTCACGAGCCCGGAGGTCGCGAGCGTCGGCCTCACCGCCGCGGCCGCCGAGAAGCGCGGCCTGCGCACGCGGGTGGTCGACTACGAGCTGGGCTGGCTCGCCGGGGCGACCGTGCACGGCGACGACTACCGCGGCACGGCCCGCATGGTCGTGGACGAGGACGACCGGGTGATCGTCGGCTTCACGCTCGTCGGCGACGACGTCGGCGAGCTGCTGCACGCGGCTACGATCGCGATCGTCGGTCGGGTGCCCCTCGACCGGCTGTGGCATGCCGTGCCGTCGTACCCCACGCTCAGCGAGGTGTGGTTGCGGCTGCTCGAGGGGTACGGGCGGCCGTGAGCCCCGCATCCCCCGCCGCCGATGGCGCGCCGCGGAAGGGGCGCGCCGCTCGTGCCGTCGAGGGCATCGCCCGCAACCGCGTCGTGCGCGACGTCGGCCTGCACCCGGTCGTCGCCCGCCCGGGCTACTGGTTCGCGACGGCGGTCGGCGTGACGTGGGGCGCCCTGCTCGGAGGGTTCCGCGTCTCGCGCCGCGGCGGCGTGATCGTCTGCGAGGGCATGCCGCGCTGGGCGTTCGGCCGCGGCGGCACGACCATCGGCGCCGCCTACCTCACGCGCGACAACACCCGCCCCGACGTGCTCGAGCACGAAGCCGTGCACCGCGCGCAGTGGAAGAAGTACGGGCTCGCCTTCATCCCGCTCTACCTCGCGGCGGGGCAGGACGCGCGGCACAACCGCTTCGAGGTCGAGGCCGGCCTCGCGAAGGGCGGGTACCGCTGAGCGCGCGGGCGCACTAGGGTTCGGGCATGGCCCGCACCGTTGCCTCGACCCCCGCGCTCCGCGCCGCGCTCGGCAGCGTCGGCCTCGCGCTGGGCCTCGTGATCGCCCTCACCGGATGCACGCCCGCCGCCGCACCGGAGCCCTCGGTCTCTCCCACCGCGAGCGCGAGCACGACGGCCTCGCCCACGCCGACCCCCGTCGCGCTGCCCGCGTGCGACGCGATCTACTCGCCCGCGCTCGTCACCACCCTCGAGGCCGACGGTCGCGAGCCGCAGGGCGACGTCAGCAGCCCCGGGGCAGGCGGGTGGGGAACGCTCGACCCCGCGCTCGAGACGCTGCTCGCGGCGATCGATGAGCGGGTCAGCTGCACGTGGATCCTGCCGGCCAGCGAGAGCGGGTCGACCACCTCGGTGGCGCGGCTCGATGAGGTGAACCGCACCGCCCTGCTCGACGCTCTGGCCACGGCCGGGTTCACGGCGACGCCGATCGACGGCGGCGAGCTGTGGACCATCGCCGTCGAGGAGGAGTTCATCACCTACACCGAGGCGCACCTGGTCTCGGCGACGCTCTGGGTCGGCAGCCTCTACACGTTCGGCGACGCGCAGACGCTCACGCTCGACGCCGCGGCCCTGCTGCTGCCGTAGCCGGTTCCGTCGCCCGCACGCCCGCCGTCACCACTGCGGCGGGTGGATGCGCGCCGTGCCCCGCGCGCGCTCCCACTGTGCGCCGAGCGCCAGCAGGGTGGCCTCGCCGCCCGGCCGGCCGATCAGCTGCACGCCCATGGGCAGGCCCGGCTCGGGCAGGTGATCGGGCGTCAGCCCGACCGGGAGGGTGAGGGCGGGGAGTCCTGCCACGTTGACCATGCTCGTCCACGGCGTGTACTGCACCTGCTGCGTGAAGTTGCGCTCGGCATCGTGCGGGTCGTACCACCCGAGGGGGCGCGGCGTGAGGGCGAGGGCGGGCGTGAGCACCGCATCCAGGCCCGTCAGCTGGGCGATGAAGCGCCGCTCGAAGCCCGCGAGCCAGGCGAGGGCCTCGGCCAACTGGCTCGCCGGCAGCGCGCGGCCCTCGCGCACGAGCCAGGCCGTGAGGGGCTCGAGGAGGGCGAGCTCGGCCTCGGTGTGCGCGGGGATGCCCGCGGCGCTCGCCTTCCAGATCGTGCGGAAGGTCGGGCCGTAGTCGGGCTCGGGGTCGAGCGTGAGGTCGTCGAGCCCGTGGCCGAGCGCCGCGAAGCCCGCGACCGCCTCGTCGAGCGCCCACCGCGCCTCGGGGGAGATCGTCAGCGCGGTGTCGGCCTCCCACGGCGAGCTCGTGGTGACGCCGAGCTGAAAGCGGCCCTCGCCGCGCACGGCCGCGCCGAGCAGAGGGCCGGTGTGCGGGTGGTCGCGGCCCGAGGCGAGCGGCGGGTCGACGGGCGCGCGGGTCGCGAACGGCCAGGGCGCGGCGGCGATGAGCGCGTCGAGCAGCAGCGCCGCATCCGCGACGGTGCGCGCGATCGGCCCGGCGACGACGAGACCGGCGAGGTGCTCGAGGCCGCTGCCCGCCGGCACGCGGCCGCGCGAGGGCTTGAGCCCCACGAGTCCGCACGCCGCTGCGGGGATGCGGATGCTGCCGCCGCCGTCGCTGCCCGGTGCGATCGGCAGCAGACCGGCGGCGACGGCCGCGGCCGCGCCCCCGCTCGAGCCGCCGGCGCCGCGACCGAGGTCGTACGGCGTGCGCGCGGGTGGGGCGACCCGGCTCTCGGTGTACGACGGCAGACCGAACTCCGGGGCCGCTGTCGCGCCGAGGCTGATGGCCCCGGCGGCGTCGAGGTGCTCGACGAGCTCATCGCTCTCGGTCGGCACGTGCTCGGCGAGCAGTCGCGACCCGAAGGTCGTGCGCTGGCCGGAGCGTCGCACGAGCTCTTTGTCGGCGAGCGGGATGCCCCACAGCGGCGCCGACCGGGCGCCGAGCCGCTCGAGCTCATCGGCGCGGGCCAGCGCGCGCTCCGCCTCGACGACCGTCAGAGCCCCGACACGCGGGTTGAGGCGCTCGATGCGCTCGAGGTAGTGCTCGACGAGCTCGCGCGGGCGCACCTCGCCGCGACGCAGCCACTCCCCCTGCTCGAGGGCGCTCAGATGATGCAGTTCGAACACGGTGCGAGCCTACGGGGCGGCTCGATGAGCGCCCCGCGACCGCCCGTGGGTATCGATTGCGCAACGAAGGGCTACGGGGGCGCTGAGGGCCGCCCGACACCGGCCTGCGCCGCCGGTGCGACTGCTAGATTCTGGCCCGGAGCGCCGCATCGCGCTCCCCCCAACCGTTCGCCAAGGAGCCCCATGTCCGCCCTGCGTCTTCTCGCCGGCGCCGCCGCCCTCGCCCTGGTCGGCGGTCTCGCCGCCTGCGCCCCCGCCGAAGAGCCCGTCGCCGAAGAGCCCACGGTCGAGCCCACGCCGACCGAGACGCCGACGGAGGAGCCGGAGCCCACGCCGCTCGTGTTCACGATGCCGACCGACTGCACCACGATCCTGCCGCAGTCGCGCCTCGACGCGTTCGCCGCCCAGAACCTGGCCCTGCTCGGCGGCCCGGGCGGCGTGTACGGCGACGACTACTTCTTCGACCCGACCCCCGAGCAGCTCGCCGGCGGCATCAGCTGCGTCTTCGCGGAGGACGGCGTCGACCTCTCGAGCCTGCTCATCAGCGTCGCGCCGATCTCCACGGCGAACCGCGCCGGCATCATCAACGACCTCACGGCGCAGGGCCTCAACGAGGGCACGACGCCCGAGGGCGCGATCACGTACAGCCAGCAGGGCGACGAGGGCGTCGTGCCGGCGATCTACAACGTCATCACGCAGGAGAGCTGGATCTCGGTGATCAGCACCTTCGGCGGGCCGGTCTTCTACGAGGAGGCCGTCACCCTCGCCGAAGAGGTCACCAGCCAGGTCTTCCAGTAGGCCGGGTCTCCGCAGGCGGGGTCTCCGGAGGCAACAGGCAGGGCGGCGCGAGCGCGCTCGCGTGCAGCGCCGCACTGCGACGAGCCGCGTCAGCGGCGGCGCCAGCGCTGAGCCGCGTCAGCGGCGGCGCCAGCACTGAGCCGCGTCAGCGGCGGCGCGAGCGGCGCGCCAGCGCGATCACCGTCACGCCCAGGCCCAGCAGCAGGGCCGCGGCACCCGCGAGCCACGCCGTGATGCCGGAATCGGCGCCGGTGGCCGCGAGCTCAGCATCGCCGTATTCGAACGAGCCGGCATCGATCAGCCCGGTGCGCTCGACGTTGCGCTGATCGACCGTCTCGTCGGTGACCGCGGCCTCGAGCTCGTCGAGCGTGTCGGCGAATCGGTCGCTCACCGGCGAGAGCGCCGAGACCGGCCCGAAGAAGTCGTCGATCACGCCGTCCGGCACCGCGTCGATCGCGGGGCTGCCCGCGACGAGAGCGATAGTCGGCACCGATCCGCCGTTGTCCTGCGCCGAGGGCGCCGTGCCGACGATCGAGGCCAGGGAACGACCGAACTGCGTGCTCGGGTGGGGGGTGCCGAGCGCCGATTCGGCGCTCTCCGTGGTCGAGAAGACGTTGCCGCCGGCGTCGCTGTACGCGTCAGCGGTGAAGGCCCCGACCTGCGCGTTCGTGCGGGTGCCGGCGAAGATGTTGCCGAGCAGGCTCACCGTGTCGCCGTCGCCCTCCGCCATGATCGCCTCGCTGGCGTCTCCCGCCACAGCACTGTTGGCGCGGTTCTCGATGAACGTCGAGAGGGCGATCTGGCCGGACGTGGTGAAAATGGCCCCGCCGACCTCCCCCGCCGAGTTCTCGAGGAAGGTCGAGTTGATCGCGAGGGAGGCCCCGTAGTCGGCCATCGCTCCGCCGACAACCTCAGCCTCGTTCTCGATGAAGGTCGACCCCGCCGAGAAGCCGTACTGACCGCCGAAGAGCGCGCCCCCAGCCTCGGCGAGATTTCCGGTGAACGTCGACTCGATGGCGACGAGGCCGAAACCGTAAACGGCGCCGCCTCCGATCGCAGCGTTGTCAGTGAAGGTGCTCGTCGCGACAACCACTCCGAAGCCGTAGACGGCGCCACCGGCGCCGGTCTCCGCCACGTTGTCGGTGAAGGTGGAGTCGACGATCTCCACGTCGTAGCCGCCGCCCGCGTTGAAGATGGCACCGCCATCACTCGAGGCCGAATTGCCGCGGAACACCGAGTTCTCGACCGTGAGACTGCCGTCGCTGGCGATCGCTCCACCGTCGGTGGAGCTGCCATCGGTGAACGTGATGTTCTGCACGGTGAGGTCGGCGCCGTTCGAGCCGAGCAGCAGGCCGGTGAGGTCGTTTCCATCCAGCTCGGCCGCCGTGAGCCCAAAGAGGGTCACGTCGTGGTCGAACGTGAGCGGGGTCGTGAGCGGGAACGTGCCCGAGAGGCAGACGATCGCGGTGTCGGCATCCAGGAGCGCCTGGATGTCGGTCTCGTCGGCGCTCGATGCGTCCAGGGTGTTCGCGATCGTGCAGTCGGTCTCCGTCGCGGCGAGCGCGGGCACCGCGGCCGTCGCGCCGATGCCGACGAGGAGGCCGCTGGAGGCGACGGCGGCTGCCCGAGCCGCGCGGAGGCGCAGCGCTGTGGACTCGGGAGCGGGGGGAACGTCGGGCACGGGTGACCTCCTGCAGGCGCGGCGGGCTGTGGACCGCACGCGAATCGTGCTCGAACTCTACAGTGGAGGGGCCGAAGGCGCACCCGTTCGAGCGCGCGCCGCACCAGGAGGTCTGAAGCGATGTTCGCCCCCGCGCAGCACCTGCAGCGCCATGCCGTCGACCGCCCGGACGATCTCGCGCTGGTCGCCGCGGATTCCCGGTGGACGTTCGCCGAGCTCGACCGCTGCGTCGCGGCGGTCGCGCACCGCCTGCGCGACCTCGGCATCGAGCCCCGCCACCTCGTCGCGATCGATCTGCCGCCCGAGGAGGACTGGATCGTCACCCTCGCCCTGCTGCGCATCGCGACCGCGACCGTGTCGCTCACGGGCGTCGCCGATCTCGGGGGTCTGCCGGTGGATGCCCTGCTCACCCGCCCCGGAGCCCCGCGGTTCACGGCACCCCGTGTCGTGACCGTCGACCGGCTCTGGATCGAGCAGGCCGTGGCCGACGCCGACGAACGGGACGACCGGGCGGCGACCGTGCTCTACGCGCGCGACGACGCGATCTGCCGCGTGATCATGACGAGCGGCACGACGGGCGCCCCGCGCGGCGCGGCCCTCTCGGTGCGGGCCGTGCAGCATCGCCTCGAGACCCTGCACCGGTACTGGACCGACGAGCGCATCGAGCTCAACCTGATGACGCTGTCGACGACGGGCGGGTTCCACACGGCTCTCGCGAACCTCCAGCACGGCACGCCCTACCTCGCCCTCCCCGCCGGAGACGCGGCCGTCGCGCGCATCGCCGCCGAGCTGCGGGTCGAGGTGATCGCCGGGTCACCAGTGCAGGTCGGCCGCCTCGTGCAGCTGGTGCGCGAGGCGGGCATCACGATGCCCGCTCTGCGGGAGGTGCGCACCGCGGGCGGGGCCGCGACCCGCACGCTGCTGGAGGTGATCGGCGCGACCCTCGCCGTGCCGGTTCGCGGCGTGTACGGCTCGACCGAGGGCGGCGGGGTGACGATGCGCATGCTCGGCGTCGACAGCGATCCGGCCGATGTCGGCGCACCGCTGCCGGGCATCGAGCTGCAGATCGTCGACGAGAGCGGCGCACCGGTGGCCGACGGAGTGTCGGGGGCGGTGCGCTACCGGTCGCCCGGCATGGCCGACGGATACCTCACGGGCGGCGACGACGGGTCGTTCCGCGACGGCTGGTTCTTCCCGGGCGACCAGGGGCGCCGCGGCGCCGATGGGCACCTCGTGCTCGAGGGCCGCACGAGCGAGATCGTCAACGTCGGCGGCGTGAAGGTCGACCCCGCCGCCGTCGATGCCGCGGTCGAGGGGTTTCCGGGAGTCGTCGACGCCGCCACCTTCCTCATCGAGCAGACACCCGGCGTGCCCGAGCTCGGCCTGGCGGTCGTGGCGGCGGCCGGCTGCGACCTGCGCGCGCTCGACGCGCTGCTGCGGCAGCGGATGCCCGGCAAGCACCCGACCGTCTACGGGCAGGTGTCGGTGATCCCCCGCACCCGCACGGGCAAGGTCGAGCGGCAGCGGCTGACGGAGGAGTTCGCCCGCCGCCTCGCGCGCCCCTGACGGCGGGCGACTCAGCGCGCGGCGGCCCGCAGTGCTGCGATGAGCAGCCGGAACCCCAGCCGCGGCGCCGCGAGCTGATTGACGGTGCCGACGACCGCGAGTCCGCCGACGGGGTCGGCGAACATGACGTGCCCGGTCATGCCCGCGTGACCGATGAGAACGCCGGGCCGCGGCAGCCGGGTCAGCGCTCGCGGCAGCGTGAGGGCCATGACCCCCACGCCGTAGCGCACGCGCGGGAAGAGCGGCAGCGCGCCCTCGAGGGCGGTCGCGAACACCGGCTCGGGCAGCAGCGACCCATCGACCAGTGCCCGCAGAAACCGCATCATGTCGGCCGTCGTCGAGACGAGCGCTCCCTCGGCGCCGAGGGACGCCAGGCGGCGGGCCCCCCGGTACGACTGCCGCCCGTGCAGGATCGGCGAGGCGTCGTCGAAGAGGGCGAGCGTCGCCGGGGTCAGCAGAGCCGTGTCGCTCATGCCGAGCGGGGCGAGCAGCTCGCGGTCGAGGGCGTCGGCGAGCGAGCATCCCGCGACCGTCTCGATCAGGCGCCCGACGAGCTGGTAGTTCGTGAAGCTGTACTCGGCACGACCCGTGCCCGGCGCGAACGGAGCCGTCATTCCGCGCGCGAGCTCGAGCGCCTGCTCGTAGGTCCAGCCCGGGTCGGCCGCGGTGACCGCGGCGATGTCGCTGCGCGGGTCGAGCGCCTTCGCCGCGTAGTAGTTCGGGATGCCTGACGTGTGGGCGAGCACGTCGCGCACGGTGATCTCGTCGACCCGGTCGATGCCGCCGAACCGGTTGAGCCCCACGAGGTCGTCGCGGGGCAGGATGCTCACGAGCGGCTGCTCGAGCGCCAGGTCGCCCGCGGCGACCCGGCGCAGCACCAGCGCGGCCGCCACCGTCTTGGTGCTGCTCGCGATCGCGTGCAGCGCCCGCGAGCCGGGCGCCGCCCACGCGTGGTCGAGGGCGCCCGAGCGGTCGCTCACGCGCAGCTGCAGCTCGCTCACGCGAGGATCGCGGGCCAGGCGGGCCGCACCGCGGTCGAGGCGCTGCTCGATCGACGTCATGCGTCAACGGTAGTGCGCGCGTTCGCGCACCCGCCGTCCCGCGCACCGCTCGACGCTTCCCTTGAGGGTCGCTCATGCCCTAGCGTGACGGCAGGGCGTCGGAGTCGGCGCACACACGCTCCTCGACCACCGACCAGAAAGGCGGCGCTCCGTGCCCGTCATCCCCTCCGCCCCCCGCTCCCGCCGACGTGCTGGCGCGGCCCTCATCGCGATCGCGGGCCTCGCGCTCTCGCTGCTCGCGGCCCCCACGGCGTCCGCCCGCCCGACCGGAGACGACGGCTTCGACCCGTCGATCATCGGCGGCACGAACGCCGTCATCGGTGACGCGCCGTGGCAGGTGGGCCTGGTCTTCAACGGTGCGCCGAGCGACTACCAGGGGCAGTTCTGCGGCGGGAGCATCCTGTCGTCGTGGGAGATCCTGACCGCCGCCCACTGCGTCGACTACGGCGGTGACGTTCTCGTCGCCAGCGATGTGAAGGTGCTGGTCGGCACAGCGACCCTGAGCACCTCGCGCGCAACGGCGGTGCAGGTCGCCTCGATCACCGTGCACCCCGACTGGGACTGGACGACCTACGACAACGACGTCGCCGTGCTGCGCCTCGCGGCACCCATCGCTCTCTCTCCGGGCGTGCAGGAGGCGATCCCGCTCGCGAGTTCGACCGTGGCCGACGGCACGTCGGCGCTCATCACGGGCTGGGGCAACACCTCGACCACCGGCTCGTCGTACCCGACGCAGCTGAAGAAGGCGACGGTCACGACCGTCTCGGACTCGTCGTGCAACACGGCCTACGCGGTCGACGGCGGCATCTCGCCGTCGCTCATGCTCTGCGCCACCGGCGGCGGCTTCACGATCGACGCCTGCCAGGGCGACAGCGGCGGCCCGCTCGTCGTCTCGGTCGGCGGCGTGCCCACCCTGGCCGGCATCACGAGCTTCGGCATCGGCTGCGCCGAGGCGCCGTACCCCGGCGTGTACACCGAGGTGAGCACCTTCCGCACCTGGATCCTCGCGCAGCAGACCGGTGGTCCGCAGGTCGAGCGCATCTCCGGGCTCAACCGCTACGCGACCGGTGTCGCCATCTCGCAGGCGGCCTTCCCCGACCCCATCACGAGCGTGCCCGTCGTCTTCATCGCCTCCGGCACGAACTTCCCCGACGCGCTGAGCGCCGGTCCGGTCGCCGCCGCGCTCGGCGGCCCGCTGCTGCTCACCAACCCGCTCGCGCTGCCGAGCGAGGTGACCGCGGAGATCAACCGCCTCAATCCCGACAAGATCTACGTCGTCGGCGGAACGGGGGCCGTCTCGGCCGCCGTCTACACCGCGCTGTCGAGCCTTGCCCCGGAGATCGAGCGGGTCTCGGGAGCCGACCGCTACGCCACCTCGCGCGCGGTCACCCGCCTCGGCTTCACGACCGCCGACACGGTCTACGTCGCCACCGGCGCCGGCTTCGCGGATGCCCTCTCGGCGGGCGCGGCGGCGGGCACGCAGCCGGCTCCTGTCGTGCTCGTGCCCGGCACGGCGTCGGCGGCCGACGCCGAGACGCTGCAGCTGATCACCGACCTGGCGGCGACCGATATCGAGGTCGTCGGCGGCACCGGCGTGATCTCGAACGGCATGTTCGCGTCGCTCGACGGTGTTGCGAACGCGGTGCGGCGCGCCGGCGCCGATCGCATCGCCACCGCGGTCGCCGTCAACGCCGCCGCGTTCACCACCAGCGAGTTCGTGTACCTCACGAACGCGTTCTCGTTCCCCGACGCTCTCGCCGGCGGCGTGCTCGCGACGCTCGAGCCGGGGCCGATGTTCACCGTGCCCGCGACGTGCGTGCCCGCCGCGGTGCGCTCGGCGATCACGGCGCTCGGCGCCACCGAGGTGCGCCTGCTGGGCGGCACGGGCGTGCTCGCGGTGAACGTGGCCGCGCTGCGCACCTGCTAGCCCGGCACCGCTGCCGCACCCGAGAGCCGGCCGCCCGACACCTCAGTCGGTCGGCCGGCTCTCGCCGTCGGATGCCTTCTGCGCCGGCTTCGCCCGATCCTTCCGGGTGGCGAACGAGAAGAGGGCGAGCCCCGCGACGAGCGCCCCGGCCCCCACCCCGTACGACAGCACGTCGGCGGCACGGTTGGCGTCGACGAGAATGCCGACGAACACCACAGCGATGATCGCCACGACGACGCCGATGAGCTTCGATTTCAGATCATCGAGGTCGTTCACCCGCAGCCAGCTCGGCACGGCGATCTCGGCGTCGACGAACAGCTCGTAGAGCCCGTACCCGATCACGAGCAGCACGGTGCCGAGCAGGATCGCGTCGACCGCGGTCAGCACGTCGACCGTGGTGGTCTTCAGCTCAGCGCCGAACCACACCGTGTCGACGACCGCCAGCACGACGGCGACGGAGCCCTGCAGCATGAGCAGGATCGCGCCGATGATGGCCGCGATCGCGGGAAGGACGACGACGAAGCGCGTCGCGCCGAGGATGCGTCTCATGGCCCGATGCTAGAGCCGCCAGCCGATGACACGGCGTGAATCAGGTGGTGATCCCCCGCGCCCAGGAGAGCAGGGCGTCGAGCACGACCGCCGCGCGCTCCTCGTGCGGGAGGTGCCCCGCGCGCTCGATGACGACGAGCTCGGCACCCGGCAGGAGCGTTGCCAGCCGCTCGGTGTCTGCCGTCGGCACCACGGTGTCGGCATCGCCGGTGAGCAGCAGGGTCGGCACGGTGAGGTCATCGAGCGCCCCGGCCAGACCGTTGTCGCGGGGTGCCGTCGTGAAGCGCCAGAGCGCGGCCTCCCACCCCGCGACAGTGAGCGGAGCACGATACCCCGCGCGCACGGCGTCGGTGAGGGCGGCGGGGTCGGCGAAGCTCTGCTCGAGCAGCTGCTCGCCGGAGGAGGCGATCCCCTGCACGAGCAGCGGCCCGAGCCGGTCGATCTGCGGAACAGCGAGCACCGGTGCGAGCCAGGCCGGCGTGCCCCCGGTGGTGAGCACCGCCGGCGCGATGAGCACGAGGCCATCGACGCGGTCGGGGTGCAGACGTGCGTACTCCCCCGCGATGAGGCCGCCGGCCGAGTGGCCGACGAGGATCACCGGGCGGGCATCCGCGAACCGGTCGATGATCGCGTCGAGCAGCTCGAGATTGCCGGGCACGCCGTAGGGGTTCGTTCCCTCCCACTGCGTCGGCCGCTCGGTGAAGCCGAAGGCGGGCCGGTCGTAGGCGACCACGTCGCCGAGCACGGCGAGCGGCTCGAGAACCTCGCGCCACGAGAAGGTGCTCGCGCCGAAGCCGTGCAGCAGAACGACCACGGGAGGCTCGGCGCTCTCGCCCGTGTAGGCGGCCGTCTCGACGTGCACGCTGAGCCCGCCGACGTCGACGAACTGCGCGCCGGGCCCGGCCGCCTCGCGCGCGGAGAGCGTTCCGTTGGTCTCGACCGGGATCAGGAACGGCACGATCAGCGCGGCGAGCACGCCGCTGAGCAGCGCCCAGAGCGCCGCCCGCCGAAACCGCTTCACGCCGCCAGCGTAGATGGCTGCAGCGTCACGGAGGCCGAGACGCGAAGCGCGGCGACCGCGCTCGTCGCGCGGAGCGCTGCTGCGCCGCAGGAGCGGCGGCGCAGCCAATCAACGCAGCGCCCTCGGCAGGAATCGAACCTGCGACCAAGAGATTAGAAGGCTCCTGCTCTATCCGCTGAGCTACGAGGGCTGGTGCTCCCAGGCTACCGCGGCGGGTTCTCGGGTGCTGTTCAGCGCGGCCCTGCACGCTGGGCTCGACGCGAGAGGAGCATCCGCATGGTCGATCGCCTGCTGGGGGTCTACAACGCCGACGGCGGCCTCGTCGGCGAGCTGCGGTACATCATCGGGCACGCCCTCGGAACGACGAGCTGCGCGCTGTGCGACATCACGCACTCACCGATCCGCCGCAAGCGCGAGTGGGATGCACTCGTGGCCGACCTGGGCATCCGCGTCGACCTGCGGCACCTCAACGAGCTCGATGAGCGCGAGCGGGCCGCCGTCGCCGGCCGCGCCCCGATCGTGCTCGTCGAGACCGATGGGATGCTGTCGCCCCTGCTCGATGCCGACCAGCTGACCGCCCTCGACGGCTCGGTCTCGGCGTTCGGGGTCGCGGTGCGCACCGCCCTCGGGGCGATCGGCGACCGCGACGGTCTCAGTCGAGAGCCTGCGCCAGAGCCGTCAGCAGCCGACTGAGCGTCGGCACGCCGGTCGCCCGCAGCACCTCGCGATCATCCGCGCCGTAGATGATCGTGGTCGGCGTGCTCGTGATGCCGAGGTCGGCGGCGCGATCCTGGTGCGCAGCGACGTCGAGCTCGGCCACCTGCAGCGCGGGCACGAGCGCCCGGGCCTCGGCGACGACCTCCCGCGTGCGATGGCAGGGGTCGCAGAAGGCGCTGGTGTACAGCTCGAGACGCATGCCTCCAGGGTAGGCCCGCCGGGCAGCGGTCGGCCTGGCTGGGTAGACTGCCTCGGTGAGTTCAACGACCGACCGCCTCGTCTGGATCGACTGCGAGATGACGGGGCTCGATCTGGCGGTCGACGAACTGGTCGAGGTCGCGGTGGTCGTCACCGACTACGAGCTCGAGCCCGTGCATCCCGGCTTCTCGATCGTCATCGCGCCCAGCGATGCGGCCCTGGCCAACATGGGCGACTTCGTGCGCGACATGCACGCCGCGAGCGGCCTGCTCGACGAGCTGCCGACCGGCGTCTCGATCGCGGATGCGGAGCAGAAGGTGCTCGCCTACATCACCGCGCACGTTCCGACCGCCGGCCAGGCGCCGCTCGCCGGCAACACGATCGGCACCGACCGCGCGTTCCTCGCCCAGCAGATGCCGAGCGTCGACGCGCACCTGCACTACCGCTCGGTCGACGTCTCGAGCATCAAAGAACTCGTGCGACGCTGGTTTCCCCGCGTGTACTTCAACGCACCGGCGAAGAACGGCGGCCATCGTGCTCTGGCCGACATCCTCGAGTCGATCCGCGAGCTCGACTACTACCGGCGCGCCGGCTTCGTGGCCGAGCCCGGCCCGACGTCGGAGGAGACCCAGCAGGTGGCCGCCGACATCGTGGCGAAGTGGCAGCCCCGGCTGTAATAGACTGTCGTGGCTCCGCTCGAGCAGCGGATGCATGGTGGGTATAGCTCAGCTGGTAGAGCGCCTGGTTGTGGTCCAGGAGGTCGCGGGTTCAAGCCCCGTTACTCACCCCACTGCGTCGGCATCGCGTCGCTCCCGTTCACGCGGGATCGGTTACGGTCGCGTCCGTCGGGTCTAGAGTGACCCTCATGTCGGTGACCGCACCGACCCGATGAGGAGGCGCCGATGTCGACGATCGTGCCGCTGGACGTGATCCCCGTTCCGCTCGAGCCCGCGAACCCGGTCGAGCTTCTGCCCGGGGGCGGGGCGATCGTCGGGCTCTTCGCCCTCGCCTTCATCGCCGCCATCGCCTTCGGGGTCTGGCGCATGATCGTGGTCAACGAAGCCTCGAAGCAGCTCGGCCTCACCGACGAGCAGCGGTTCCTGGCCGTCACCGACGAGCAGGCGGGGGCGGCGATCGTGACGGGGTCGATCATCTCCAACGCGGTCACCGGAAGCTCCGCGGGCACGGCGGTGACCGACGGCACCGGCGACCTCGCCAGCAGGCTCGACGCCCTGCAGGCCGCGCGTGACCGCGGGCTCATCACCGCCGATGAGTTCGCGCAGACACGGCAGCGCATGCTCGACGAGGCGTGACCGGTCTGACCCGGAGCGCCCTCCCCCGGCACGCACCGCCTCCGGGGGAGAATGGGGGCATGAGCTCGTCCGCCTCCACGACCGCACCGGCCGCCGTCGTGCGCGCGCAGGCGCCGCGCGGCGAGGCCGGCCGCGATGCGGGAGAGCAGACCGGCACCCTGCTCGTCGAGCAGCCCCTGCACGCGGCCGACGTGCCGTGGCAGGTCGTGGTCTGGAACGACCCGGTCAATCTCATGAGCTACGTCGCGTGGGTCTTCCGCCGGCATTTCGGGCTGGATGCCCCCACCGCCGAGCAGCGGATGATGCAGGTGCACACCGACGGGCGTGCGACCCTCGCCGAGGGCAACCGCGAGGTCATGGAGCGCCACGCCGAGGCGATGCACGAGTACGGGCTGTGGGCCACCGTCGAGCGGGCGCCGCGATGATCGGCGCGCGAGCGGGAGGGCCGTCGTGCGGGTGAGCGCGGCCGCGGCCGAGGAGGTCGCCGACGGGGTGCTGGGCACCGTGCGCGTCGAGCCGGAGGAGGCCCGCATCCTGGTGTCTCTCGCCGACCAGCTGCAGGCGCTGCTCGCGGATGCTCTCGACGCGAGCGCCGACCGCGACTCGGCAGTGCGCCGGGTGCTGCCCGACGCCTATCGGCACGAGCCCGAGCTGGCCGACGAGTGGCGGCAGCTGAGCCGTCGCGGCCTCGTCGATCGCAAGATCGGCTTCGCACGCGCGCTGTCGACCGCGCTCGCGCCCATCGTCGATGCGGAGGCCGCGGGCACCGTTGCCCTCTCCGAGCCGGAGGCGCTCGACTGGGTGCGCGGCCTCGCCGACCTGCGGCTCGTCATCGCCGACCGCATGGGCATCATCGTCGACGGCGATGAGGGCACCTTCGCCGAGCCCGGCCTGCGCGACGTCTACGACTGGCTGGCGTGGCTGCAGGACTCGCTCGTGCAGCTGCTCGAGCGGGCCACCGAGCCGCCGGTCGAGGGGCGGAGCGCATGAGCACCGAGCCCGAGCCCCTCCGCCTCGACGCGGAGGCCTTCGAAGCCCTCGTCGTCGACGAGCTCGACCAGCTGCCCGACGACATGGTCGAGGGGCTCGACAATGTGGTGTTCGTGGTCGAGGATCGCCCGGAGGACGGCTCGCTCGATCTGCTCGGCCTCTACGAGGGCACCGCGCTCACCGACCGCGGGCAGTACGGGTTCGGCGAGCTGCCCGACCGCATCATCCTGTACCGCGAGCCGCTGCTGGCCGCCGCGGAGGGCTCGCTCGAGACCCTGCGCGACGAGATCCACATCACGCTCGTGCATGAGATCGCGCACTACTTCGGCATCGACGACGACGAGCTGCACCGATTGGGGTGGGCGTGATGAGCGGTTCCGTGTCGACCGGGCGCCGGGTGCGGCGCGCCATCAGCGCCGCCGTCGCGCTCACGGTCGTTCTCGCGACCGTGTACGCGGCCGCAGCCCTCACGAGCCCGGTGCCGCGTCTCGTCATCGACGAGCAGCTGCCGGCTGCGGCATCCGCATCGTGGGCCGACGCGGTGCCGCTGCCGAGCGCCGGGGCGTCGGCGATCGTCGCCGGCGGCACGGCCCCGATCGCGGCAGGGGATGCGGAGCCGCGGCCGATCGCGGGCGCCGCGAAGCTCGTGCTCATCGCCGTGGCGCTCGACGCCGAACCGCTCGCGGAGGGCTCGCCCGGCCCGGCGATCACGATCGACCAGGCGGCCGTCAACCGCTATCGCGAGCTCGACGCCGCGGGCGCGCGCACGGTCGCGGTGGAGTTCGGGCAGACCTGGACCCGCCGCGACCTCATCGCCGCGACCCTGCTGGGCTCGGGCAACAACATCGCCGAGCTCCTGATCGAGGAGGTCTTCGGCGGGCCCGAGGCCTACCTCGCGGCGGCGGCCGACTGGCTCGACGAGAACGGCTTCACCGCGACGACGGTCGCCGACGGCGCGGGCCTCGACCCGGCCTCGCGATCCACCGCGACCGAGCTCGCGGCGATCGCGCGCCTCGCGCTGGCCGAGCCGGTGGTGGCCCAGCTCGTCGCCGAGCGGCCGCGCACCACCTCCGGCGGCGCGGCGTACAGCGACGAAGCCGCCTTCCTGCGCGACAGCGGTGCGCGCGGGCTCGTGCGCAGCTACACCGACGCGGCCGGTGTCTGCATCGTGACGACCGTCGAGGTGGCGGGCGAGACGGTCACCGCCGTGCTTCTCGGGCAGCCGGGCTACCCGCAGGCCGAGCTGGCCCTGCAGGCGCTGCTCGACGGCGTGCAGGGCGCCATCGGCGAGGTCGAGGTGATCGCCGCGGGTCAGGTCGTCGCCGTCGCGCGCTCCGACTGGGGGCAGCAGACCGAGCTGATCGCGGTCGAACCGATCGTGGTCAGCACGATCGACCTCGACGCGCTCACGCTGCGCATCGATGCGGCCCCACGGTCGACGATCGTGCGCGGCGCCGACGCCGGCCAGCTCGTCGCCCTCATCGACGGCGTCGAGGTGAGCGTGCGCCTCGAGTCGACGGGGGCCATCACCGAGCCGGGTGTCGCGTGGCGGTTCGCCGACCCGTTCACCGTGCTCAGCCGCTGGACGGGCTGAGCGCCCCCTCCGGCAGGCCGTCGGGCCCGAACCGAGCGGCGTCGACCACCTCGTCGGCCGTGCCGCGGGGGTCATGGCGACGCGCGTGCCACTCCTCCTGCCGCGCCCAGCGGGTCCACTCGCGGGCGAAGGCCTCGCCGTCGCGCGCGATCGCGCGGCGGCGGCGCTCGGCATCGTCGGGCAGGTCGACCCACACGGCGTGGTCGGCGAGCGCGCGGGCGGCGGGGCTGACGGCACCGCATCCCTCGATGATCAGCGGGCGCTGCGGGTCGAGGTCGTGCCACGTGCCCGGCCGGGCGTCGACCCAGTTCCACGATCGCCAGCGCGGCGGGCGCCCTTCGGCGATCGCGCGCAGCACGTGCTCGAGCACGTGGGCCTCGCCCGCCTCCAGGCCGTCCCACCCCGGGTAGACGTCGTCGAGGCTCAGCAGCTGCGCGCCCGTGCGGCGGGCGAGCGCGGTGGCGTAGGTGGTCTTGCCCGACCCCGAGCGTCCGTCGATGAGCGTGATGCGCGGGCGGTCGGCGCGCGCGGCGGAATCAGCCGAGGGCATTCGTGAAGCTCCCGGTGATGATCGCCGCGGCGACGGCGATGACAGCGACGCCGACCGCGATCACGACGACGAGGGTGTCGGATGCCCGCCACGGCGACGGCCGCCACCACGTGCGCGGCCCCGGCGCCCCGAAGCCGCGCGCCTCCATGCCGATCGCGAGCGCCGACCCGCGGCGGATCGCCAGCACGAGCAGCCCGAACACCTGCCCGCCGAGGCGGCGCAGGCGCGAGCGGTCGCCGAGTCCCCGCGCGCGGCGAGCCCGCTCGAGCGTGCGCGCGTCGTCGCCGAGCACGGTCAGCAGGCGCAGCGCGGCGACCGAGCCGAGCACGAAGCGGCTGGGCAGGCGGAGGTTCTGGCCGAGGGCATCCCCCAGCCGCGTGGCGTCGGGGCGGGTGAACAGGGCGATCGCCGGCAACGCGATGGCCAGGATGCGCAGCAGGGTCGCGAGAGCGAGCTCGAGCGAGCCGTCGCTGATGCGCACGAGCAGGAACTCGACGTACACCCTGCCGCTCTCGCGCCCGTACAGCGCGATCGTCAAGGCCGCGAAGGGCGCGGCGATGAGCACGGGCGCCGCCCGGCGCAGCAGCGGGCGCATCGGCACGCCCAGGGCCGGGATCAGCACCAGCTGCAGGGCGAGCGCCACCGCCGCCGAGGTGACATCGATCGTCGTGACGAGCAGCAGGGCGGGCAGCAGGCTCGCGGCGATGGCGGCGACGGGGTTGAGGCGCTCGGCCAGCGGGGGCTGGCGCACGGTCACGGGCGGCACGGTCGCGGGCGGCGCGGTCGGGGGCGGCGCGGTCGGGGGCGGCACGGTCACGGGCGGGACGGTCGGGCGCGCGGGAGCGGGCAGCGCGACCTCGCGGGCGCCCAGGGCAGCGATCAGGGCGCGATCGTGCGTCGCCATCACGACGGCGCCCCCCGCGTCGCGATGCTCGGCGAGCAGGGCGGCGAGGGCGGCCCACGTGCGGCCGTCCTGCCCGAACGTGGGCTCATCGAGCAGCAGCAGGGGCGGAGCCGCCGCCAGCGCGGTGGCCACCGAGAGCCGCCGCTGCTCGCCGCCGCTGAGCGCATAGGGGCTCACCGCCGCGAGTCCGCGCAGCCCGAGCCGCTCGAGCAGCGCATCGACCCGCGCGGCATCGCCGTCGAGCCCGCCGACCCCGGCGGCGAGCTCGTCGCGCACGGTGGCGGCGACGAACTGGTGCTCGGGGTTCTGGAACACGACGCCGAGCCGCGCGGCCAGCTCGCGCGAGCTCCAGCCCGCGGGGTCGCCCTGGTCGAGCGCCGCGACCGTTCCGGCCGCGGCGGGCAGCAGCCCGGCGAGGTTCAGCAGCAGCGTGCTCTTTCCGGCACCGTTGGGGCCGGTGAGGGCGACGACCTCCCCGCCGCGCACCTGCAGATCGAGCGCGTGCCCGAGCGGCTGCCGGCCTGCGGGGCGGCCATCGAGTCCGTCGGCGGCGAGCAGCACGGGCGCGTCGGCCGTGACCGCCGGGCGCGGTTCCGGCTGATGCTCCGCCTCCCGCCCGGCGCCCCACACGCCCAGCCGCGCAAGCTGCGGGCCGCGCTGCGCGAGAAGGTCGGCGGCCGGACCGTCGGCGACGACCCGTCCGCGGTCGAGCACCACGATGCGGTCGACGTGCGGCAGCCAGAGGTCGACGCGGTGCTCGACGACGACCAGGGTGCGGGCGCGATCGCGCACCAGGGCGGCGACGGCCTCGACGACCTGCGCCGCGCCGACCGGGTCGAGCTGCGCTGTCGGTTCGTCCAGCAGCAGGGCGGCGGGCTCGAGCGCGAGCAGGCCGGCCAGGGCGAGGCGCTGCCGCTGCCCGCCCGACAGCCGCGCGCCCTCGGCCTCGGCGGGCAGCGCGAGCCCGACGGCGACCAGGGCCGCGTCGACGCGGTCGGCGATGCGCGCGGGCGGCACCGCGAGGTTCTCGGGGCCGAAGCCGACGTCGTCGCGGGCGCGCGCGTGCACGAGCTGCGCATCCGGATCTTGCAGCAGCAGGCCGACGCGGCCGCGCCGCTCGTCGGGCGCGGCGCCGTCGACCCGCAGCGCGCCCCCGACGACGCCCTCGTCGGCGCCGCCGAGCACCCCGGCCCAGCCCTGCAGCAGCGTCGACTTGCCGCTGCCGGAGGCACCGAGCAGCAGCACGCGCTCGCCGGGCTCGATCTGCAGCGTGACGCCGTCGACGGCGGGGCGAGCCCGGCCGGCGGGGGTCCAGCTCCAGTCGAGCGCGGCGAGCGCCGCCGCGTGGGTGCGGGGTGGCGCGATGCTCACGCGGAGGTGTCCGCCTCCGGCTCCGCCGCCGACCGCCGCGCGCCCTCACGGCCCGCCGCGAACCGGCTGAGCGCCCCGGTGCGGGCGAGGCCGCGCACGAGCAGCCAGCTGCCGAGCCCCGCGATGACGGCGCCCGAGAGGGCGGCGCTCACGGCGTAGACCGCCATGAACTCGGGGCGGGCACCGGCGTAGGAGAACGTGAGGTCCATGACGACGAGCCCGGCGGCCGCGCCGATGCCGGCGAGCACGGCGGGCGCGAGCCCCCAGGCACGGTAGAGCAGCAGGGCGAAGACCAGCTCGGCGCCCAGCCCCTGGGCGAAGCCCCACGCGATCGCCGTCCAGCCCCAGACGCCGCCGAGCAGCGCCGAGACCGAGGCGGCGACGAGCTCACCGTACAGCGCGGCCCCGGGCTTGCGGATGACGAGCCCGACGAGCACGGCGGGAAAGAGCCAGACGGCGTAGACCAGCGCCTGCAGGCCCGGCAGTGCGGCCTCGAGGGGCGCCGTCAGCGGCGAGTAGACGAGGTTCCACAGCCAGAAGACGAGGCCACCGGCGACGCCGAGCACGCTCGCGACGACGATGTCGACGACGCGCCAGCGCCAGACGGTCGGCGCGACAGTCGCGGTGGCCGAAGAACTCGTGGGTGCAGCAGTGTTCATGATGCGTGCCTTTCGCTCGACGCGGGCACGCCTGTCGCGCCCGCGCATCGGTCGGCACGGGTGCGAGATGTCCTCCCTGCGCCGGCATGACCCGGATCAGGTGCGACGGTCGAAGCGTGAGTGCGCTTCCTCTCAGCCCGGTTCACCGGGCTCCCGTGTACGCCTCACAGTGTACGCGCCCCGCCTGGGAGGCGGAGCACCCCGCCTGACTAGGATTCGGGCATGGAACTCGCCTTCTCGCCCGAACTGCTGATCGCGTTCGCGACCCTGCTGGTGCTGGAGATCGTGCTCGGCATCGACAACGTGATCTTCATCTCGATCCTGGCGGCGAAGCTGCCGCCCGAGCAGCAGAACCGGGCCCGCGTGGTCGGCCTGTCGCTCGCGATGATCATGCGCATCCTGCTGCTGTTCGCCGCGAGCTGGATCATCAGCCTCACGGCCGACCTCTTCGAGCTGTTCGGCATGGGCTTCTCGGGGCGCGACCTCATACTCATCCTCGGCGGCCTCTTCCTGGTCTACAAGGCGGTCGTCGAGATCCACGAGAAGCTCGAGGGCGCCGAGGGGCACGCGAAGCCCAGCGGCAAGACGGTGACGTTCGCCGGGGTGATCGTGCAGATTCTTCTGATCGACATCGTGTTCTCGCTCGACTCGGTCATCACCGCGGTGGGCATGGTCGACGAGCTGTGGATCATGATCGCCGCGGTCGTCATCGCCATCACGCTCATGCTCTTCACCGCCAAGGCGATCAGCGACTTCGTCAACCGCCACCCCACGGTCAAGATGCTCGCCCTCGCGTTCCTCGTGCTCATCGGCACGACGCTCATCGCCGAGGGCTTCGACGTGCACATCGACAAGGCGCTCATCTACGGCCCGATCGCCTTCGCGATCGGCGTCGAGGTGCTCAACCTCATCTACCGCTCGCGGCAGGCCAAGCGCCGCAATGAGACGATCGCGCCGGTCGAGCTGCGGCCGACGCTCGTCAAGGAGGACGCCCCGATCGACCCGACGCCGCTCCCGCTGCGCGGAGCCCGCCGCCCGGTCGACCCGATGGACCAGCCCGACGGCGCACCGTGAGCACCTCCCCCGACACGCTCGGGGCTCTCGTCGCGCGCATCATGGAGCGCGCCGAGGGCCTCGACGAGGGCTATCGGCGCGTCGGCATGCTCGTCGCGGCCTCCGAGACGGTCACCGAGGGCCTCGAGCTCACCTCGCGGCTGCAGACCATCGTCACCGTCGCGCGGGAGCTCGTGGGCGCCCGCTACGGAGCGCTCGGCGTGATCGGGCCCGACGGGCGGCTCGAGCGCTTCCTGCACTCGGGGCTCGAGGCCGACGTCGTCGCGCGCATGGGCGAGCTGCCGACCGGGCGGGGGATCCTCGGCGCGGTCATCACCGATCAGCGCAGCATCCGTCTGGCGCACCTCGCCGACGACGCCCGGTCAGTGGGCTTCCCCGCGCACCACCCGCACATGGACTCGTTCCTCG